>DDCS01000064.1 GCA_002335345.1 Flavobacteriaceae bacterium UBA2000
CAAAATTAAGTTTAAGATCAACCGTCTCTTTGTCAATATCGGCTAACATATCCTCAGAGATTTTACGCATACGGGCTTCCGTATAACGCATTGCCGCAGGGCTATCTCCATCGATTGAGCCAAAGTTTCCTTGACCGTCCACGAGCATATAACGCAAACTCCATTCTTGAGCCATACGCACCATTGCGTCGTATACCGAAGTATCGCCGTGGGGGTGGTATTTACCCAAAACTTCTCCAACAATACGCGCCGATTTCTTGTGGGCCGTATTGGCACGAACCCCCAGTTCATGCATCCCAAAGAGCACCCGACGGTGGACAGGTTTCATCCCATCACGCACATCAGGAAGGGCACGTGACACAATGACGGACATCGAATAATCGATGTACGCCGACTTCATTTCATCCTCGATATTAATCGGTAATATTTTTTCGCCTTCAGCCATAGATAGTTAGGGTTTTTTATTCGGTATTAACAAACAAGGCAATTTAATTAAATTCCTAATGTTTATGCGCCTTTGAGCTGCATTTAAATCATTAATTTATTAACAAAAATACAGGGGTTTTTCGTTAATAACTTCGGGGGTATTGCCTTTGTTTTTGCCTATAATTTTCTTCCATTTACCAAACGGGCCAACATTTGGCATTTCTTTTGCTTATTTTTGAGAAGAAAACCAATTGCTTTGATAGAAAAGACGCTGTTTGAGCGTCCATAAAAACAGCAGACTATGGAAGATAATTTTTCACCACGAGTTAAAGACGTTATTGCCTTCAGTAAAGAAGAAGCATTGCGCTTAGGTCACGATTTTATTGGGACAGAACACTTAATGTTAGGTCTTTTACGCGATGGAAACGGAAAAGCCATTTCCATTCTCAATGCCTTAGAGGTCGATCTGAATCAATTGCGTCGCAAAGTTGAAATTTTGAGTCCGGCCAATGCCGAAGGAATGCTCGGAACCCAAGACAAGAAAAATTTACACCTGACACGTCAAGCAGAACGCGCCCTAAAAACGACGTTTTTAGAGGCCAAATTATTTCAAAGCACGGCGATCAACACAGCGCACCTCTTGTTGTGTATTTTACGCAACGAAAATGACCCAACCACAAAACTCCTTCAAAAAATGAATGTGGATTACGATGGGGTCAAAGAACAATTCAAACAGCTCCTGGTCAAGGACGACGATTATATCGAGCCGACCAGCGAATCGTTCAGCGAGCCAGAAGACGACGCCCCGAGTGCCAAAGA
This sequence comes from Flavobacteriaceae bacterium UBA2000, assembly GCA_002335345.1. Lineage (GTDB taxonomy): Bacteria > Bacteroidota > Bacteroidia > Flavobacteriales > Flavobacteriaceae > BACL21. The sequence continues at coordinate 1,246 of DDCS01000064.1, forward strand.
TCAAGACCAAGCATTTTCCTCTCCAGGGGGGAGCAAGGGACAAAAGAAGTCCAAAACTCCCGTATTGGATAATTTTGGGCGCGATTTAACCGCCCTTGCCGAAGAAGGTAAGCTCGACCCTGTAGTAGGTCGTGAAGCAGAAATACAGCGCGTCTCACAGATTTTAAGCCGTCGTAAGAAAAATAACCCGCTACTTATCGGTGAACCCGGAGTGGGTAAATCAGCCATTGCCGAAGGTTTGGCCTTACGCATTATTCAGCACAAAGTCTCGCGTATTCTTTACGACAAAAGAGTGGTTACCCTTGATTTGGCCAGCCTTGTGGCCGGAACCAAATATCGCGGACAATTCGAAGAGCGTATGAAAGCCGTCATGAATGAGCTTGAAAAAAATGACGACATCATTTTATTTATCGATGAAATTCACACCATAGTGGGTGCTGGAGGGGCGACAGGCTCCCTTGATGCCTCGAATATGTTCAAGCCCGCTTTAGCGAGAGGTGAAATTCAATGTATTGGGGCCACCACGCTCGATGAGTACCGACAGTATATCGAAAAAGATGGGGCTTTAGAGCGTCGTTTCCAAAAAGTCGTGGTCGAACCCACCACGGCAGAAGAGACCATTGAAATTTTACAAAACATTCAGGACAAATACGAAGCCCATCACAATGTAACCTATACCGAAGAAGCGATCAAAGCCTGCGTGCATTTGACCAATCGCTACATGAGTGATCGTTTTCTACCCGATAAGGCAATCGATGCTTTAGATGAGGCCGGTTCACGAGTGCACATAACCAATATTAACGTCCCTGAGAAAATTTTGAGTTTAGAACAAAAACTCGAGGCAGTGCGCGAACACAAAAATTCTGTAGTCAAAAGTCAAAAATACGAGGAAGCGGCCAAGCTGCGCGACGATGAGAAAAACATCGAGAAGGAGCTTGCTGCGGAGCAAGAAGCCTGGGAAAACGAGGCGAAATTGCACCGTGTCGCAGTTACGGAAGACGACGTGGCTCAAGTTGTAGCCATGATGACTGGTGTTCCCGTGCGGCGTATTGCCCAGGACGAAAGTGAAAAACTAGCCGCCCTACCCGAGCGAATTAAAGGAAAAGTCATCGGACAAGATGAGGCGGTGGCTAAAGTGGTCAAGGCGATTCAGCGAAACCGTGCTGGATTAAAGGATCCAAACAAACCCATCGGTTCGTTTATTTTCTTAGGACAGACCGGAGTCGGTAAAACACAATTGGCCAAGATTTTGGCGCGTGAATTGTTTGATAACGACAACGCTTTGGTACGCATAGACATGAGTGAATACATGGAAAAATTTGCCGTATCAAGGCTTATCGGTGCTCCTCCGGGATACGTGGGGTATGAAGAAGGCGGTCAATTAACCGAGAAAATACGGCGTAAACCTTACGCAGTTGTTTTACTCGATGAAATTGAGAAAGCCCATCCAGATGTCTTCAACATGCTTCTGCAAGTGTTGGACGACGGTTACATTACCGACAGTCTCGGGCGCAAAATAGATTTTCGCAACACCATCATTATCATGACCTCAAATATCGGATCCCGTACCCTGAAAGACTTTGGTCAAGGGGTTGGTTTTGGTACAGCCGCCAAAACGGCACAAGCCGATACTTACGCTAAAGGGGTTATTGAAAATGCGCTTAAAAAGACCTTTGCCCCTGAGTTTTTAAACCGAATCGATGATGTCATGGTCTTTAATGCCCTAGAGCGTGAAGACATACACAAGATCATCGATATCGAATTGGACAAACTCTATGCGCGCATTAACGGCTTAGGCTATCGCTTAGAATTGAGTGAAAAAGCCAAAGACTATATTGCCGATAAAGGGTTTGATCAAAAATACGGGGCACGACCCTTGAACAGAGCCATTCAAAAATACGTAGAAGATGTCATCGCAGAAGAAATCATCACCGCTAAGGTAAAAGAAGGCGACACCATCACTATGGAACTTAATGAACAGGCCGATTCAAAGCGCCAGCAAAAAGAAAGCGCCAGGGAAGACTCAAGCGCAAGAAGAGCAGACCGAAGAGCCCAAGAAATCAGAATAATTCAAAGGATTCTGCAACGGGATTTACCAAACAAAAGGCAAAATTGACTTTTGGCCGTTTGCCGTATTGGCTACCGAAAGAAAGTACATTCCTTTTGCTAAGTTCAACGACCCGACATAATCCGTAGTTCGGGAGATCCGTTGCTCTGCAATTATTTGGCCTGTAAGGGAATACACAGCAATGGCATCAAAGGCCACGCCAGAGTGCAGTTGAATTAATTGTTGCCCCGAGTCGACCACTAATTGAGGCTTTAAAGCCAATAAAGGCGGGCGGTTGCCTAAAATGGGACTGCAGCCCGCAATAGAATCTAAATTGGTGTAAAACAAATCGCCCTCCTTAAAAAAACAACTCAGCTGTCCCGCACCATTGATATCGGGGTAACCGCTCGGGGCGTTGATAATGGATAAAGAACCCACGCCTTCTACCCAAACACAAGTATTATCACTGACATTATTTGTTGGTGCCGGACTAAAATAATAATGTCTATAAGCCAGACCATCTTCCAGTAGGCGTAATCTTATGCTGTCCACGACAAAGTTCCCGGCATTCTCAGGAAATGGGGTAATGGGGTTAAACATTTCAAAGCTGTCCCCCTCTTGTAAACTAAAATCATACAAAAGGTATTCCTGGCCGATCCCATTTCCACTGAGTTTTCGCAAATAAACACGCTGATTTGAGACCTCTTCACGCAATAGAAAACTTCGCGAGATATAATGAAATCCATCGAGAACCTTGTAGTTATTCCCTTCAACTAGGGTGTCCCCATCAGTAAAATAAACATCGGTTAAACAACCGAAATAGCAATTGGTTACGTGCCACTCGTTGGTGTTGTCCAAAAGGGGCTTATAATCTTGGCCGTGAAGCACGCTGTTGAGCCCTGTGACCACATAAAAGATCATCATAAACAGACTGCTCCCAAAAGGAACAAGCCATCGAGAACGCTGATCTAATCTTATTTTATGGGGTCTATAAAAGGGTAAATAGTGCATCAAATGATAATTTACAGGTCAATTAATTCTGAGTCCATAGAAAAGGTTTTCATGAACCTTTTGGCGGCCATCATGTCATTATGCAAAATCCGATCCTCCACAAGCGGCGGGATTTCTTTGCGCAAGGCCCCAACTACTTGAGTCAAAAATTCACTCATGCGCCTATCCTTTCGAAATTCAAGAGCTTGCACGGCGGTCATCAGCTCAATAGCCAGCACTGAGCTAACATTGTCGAGAATTTTAAATGATTTTGTCGCGGCATTAGCCCCCATACTCACATGGTCTTCTTGTCCGTTTGAGGAAACAATCGAATCAACAGAGGCGGGACTCGCCATTTGTTTGTTTTGACTGACAATACTTGCCGCCGTATATTGAGCAATCATAAGCCCACTATTCAGCCCTGGGTGCGCGACCAAAAAGACGGGTAACCCACGTTGTCCAGAGATTAATTGATAGGTGCGTCGCTCAGAAATACTGGCCAATTCAGCACAAGCAATTCCGAGATAATCTAAAGCAAGTGCCAGGGGCTGTCCGTGAAAATTCCCTGCAGAAATCACCACATCTTCATGGGCAAAAACATTTGGATTGTCGGTTACAGAATTGATTTCGGTTGTCATGGTTTGTGCCACAAATTTGAGCGTGTCTTTGGTGGCTCCGTGGACTTGTGGAATACATCTAAACGAATACGGATCCTGTACTTTTTTATCGGGTTGTGCCCCTAAATCGCTTCCCTCCAAAAATGTACGAATGCGCTCAGCAGTTTGAATTTGCCCTTGATGCGGTCTTATGTAGTGCACCAACGGGTTAAAAGGCTGCTCATTACAGTTAAAAGCCTCCAGAGACAAGGCCGCTATAAGATCGGCCCAATAGGAAAGTCTTTTGGCGTTGATAACACCATACACCCCATAAGCACTCATAAATTGCGTGCCATTGAGTAAGGCTAGCCCCTCTTTTGCCTGCAGTGCAATCGGAGTCCAGCCTAATTTTTGGTGTAACTCTTGTGCACTTATTTTTTGTTCCTGATAATAGACCTGGCCCTCCCCGATTAAGGCAAGAGCAATATGAGCCAGTGGCGCTAAATCGCCTGAAGCGCCCAGGCTGCCCTGTTGATAAACCACCGGGTAAATCCCGTGATTATAAAAATCTACCAAACGTTGTACGGTGCTCAAAGCCACTGCGCTGTAGCCATAACTCAGGGACTGAATTTTGAGCAGCAGCATGAGTTGGACCAGTTCACACGGGACCTCTTCCCCCATGCCACAAGCATGCGAACGCACCAAATTGGTTTGTAACTGCGCCAAGTGCTCGGGATCGACCGCTGTATCGCAAAGCGAGCCAAAACCCGTATTGATGCCGTAAATGGGCGCGTTGTTTTGATCAATTTTTTGGTGCAGATAAACATAATTATCATCAATGCGTTTTGCGGCATCGTCGCTTATCTCTAGAGTAAATCCCTGAGAAAGCAAAGTGTCTACCCTTGAGAGCGAAAGCGGCTCTGAACTGATATAATGGACAGGATTCATGGGACCAATTTAGTGATAAAAACAATAAACTGACAAGCGCATAAAAAGGGGCGGTTTTAGTAACTTTACGGCCAAATACGAACGTTCATTTTATGAAGCAAACTGCCCTTACCCATATCCATCAAGCCCTTGGCGCCAAAATGGTTCCTTTTGCAGGGTTCAATATGCCTGTATCTTATCAAGGCGTTAACCAAGAGCACCAATGTGTTCGAGAAGCAGTCGGTGTTTTTGATGTTTCTCACATGGGTGAATTTTTTATCAGTGGTCCTAATGCTCTGGCACTTATTCAAAAAATAAGCAGTAATGATGCCGCAGCCATGAGCGATGGCCAGGCCCAATATTCATGTATGCCTAATGAAAATGGAGGTATTGTGGATGATTTAATTATTTATCGATTGAGCCTAGACCATTATATGCTCGTGGTAAATGCCTCGAATATCGAAAAGGACTGGGCTTGGATCAATGCCCATAACACTATGGGGGCGATACTCGAAAATCGTTCCGATGACTTTTCCCTATTGGCGGTCCAAGGACCCCTCGCTCAAACAGTGGTGCAAAAGTTGACCGATACTGATTTAAACGATATAAAATTTTACAGGTTCACCACAGGGCGCGTCGCAGGACAAAGTGATGTGATCATCAGCAACACAGGATACACTGGTAGTGGCGGATTTGAGCTTTATTGTGCAAATCGTCAAGTGGAAGCCATTTGGAGCACACTTTTTGAAGTCGGAGCTGAGCACGGAATTGCGCCGATTGGACTGGCGGCCAGGGACACTTTGCGCCTTGAAATGGGCTACTGTCTCTACGGAAATGATATTGACGATACCACCTCTCCAATACAAGCAGGGCTTGGATGGATCACAAAGTTCAACAAGGACTTTGTCAACAGTGCCGCCATTGCTCAAGAAAAAGAAGAAGGCCCAAAAATTAAATTATGCGCCTTTGAACTCTTAGAGCGCGGGATTCCGAGACACGGCTACCCTATTGTTAAAGAAGATGGGACAGAAATAGGTCGGGTGACCAGTGGAACCATGTCGCCCTCGCTCAATAAAGGGATTGGAATGGGCTATGTGGCCATACCCTATAACGCTTTGGACCAAACCATCTATATCCGTATCCGTCAAAAACAATTGCCGGCTAAGATTGTAAAACTTCCCTTTTACAAAAAATAAAGCATCACAAATACCTTGTTTGCTTATTGATAATCAATTAAAGCAGTAGGTTAATTAAAAAAAATGCAAAAACAAAAACACAGTATATTAATTTTAGGGGCAAGCGGGTACACTGGCAATGCTATCTATAGAGAACTGTGCAGTTATTTTGAGACTTATGGCACCTATTACAGTGCCCATGAATTGTATGACAATAATAAGGCCTTCTTTGGGTATGATGTAGCCAATGATGATATCACCCAAATCCTAAAACAAATTAAACCCACTATTATTATTTCTGCCCTTCGCGGAAATTTTAAA
>DDCS01000188.1:0-3120 GCA_002335345.1 Flavobacteriaceae bacterium UBA2000
TCAAGAGTTTAGTTTCAACACCTCGGTCAGTACCTTTATGATTGCTGTAAATGAGTTAAGCGCCCTTAAAGTCAATGAGCGCGGTATTCTAGAGCCTCTGGCTGTATTAATGGCCCCTTACGCACCTCATATTGCTGAGGAGCTTTGGTCGAAATTGGGTCATGGGCAAAGTATAGCTGGGGTCGCTTATCCTGAACACGACCCAAAATATTTGGTCGAATCTTCTAAAACTTATCCCATTTCCTTTAATGGTAAAACACGATTTACCCTGGACTTGTCTATGGATTTATCCAAAGAAGAAATCGAGTCTGCCGTTCTGGCCGATGAACGCACCCAAGCCCAATTACAGGGAAGAACTCCGAAAAAAGTTATTGTAGTCCCCGGAAAAATAGTCAATATCGTTGGTTAAGGTTTTGACTATGGCTGCGTCAGAATGTCAGACAAATGGTTTAATATTGTTTTGGCATTAGATTTGACGCCACAGCAGTAACATTAAGATTTAAATTATGTCTGGATATTATCTTTTAGCAGGGCTAATTTTTTTAGCGAGTTGGTGGGTAAGTAATACCCTTAAAAAGAAATTTGCACACTACAGTAAATTGCATTTGCGCAATGGACTAAGCGGTAAAGAAATCGCTGAGCAGATGCTCAAAGACAATGGAATCTATGACGTGCAAGTTATTTCAATTCCAGGCCAATTGACGGATCATTATAATCCGACGAATAAAACCGTAAATTTAAGTGAATCGGTTTATCATCAACGCAATGCGGCTGCGGCTGCGGTTGCTGCTCATGAGTGCGGTCATGCCGTCCAACATGCTCAAGCTTATTCTTGGCTAACCATGCGTTCTTCCATAGTGCCTATGGTTGGTGTCGCCAGTAAATTGTCCAATTTTGTCATCATGATGGGCCTTATTTTATCAGCAACAGGTTCGGCACTGGGCAGCTCATTATTTTTGTTAGGTATTTTGCTTTTTGCCACCACAACGGTATTTTCTGTAATCACTTTACCTGTAGAATTCGATGCAAGTAAACGTGCTTTGGTCTGGCTTAAAACCAAAAACATGGTTACCTCTGAGGAATTACATGGCGCTAAAGACGCTCTGAATTGGGCGGCGCGAACTTATGTTGTTGCTGCACTGGGTTCATTAGCGACACTCATGTACTTTATCATGATGTTCTTGGATCGTCGATAATAAAAAACACCGAAGTTTTCTCCCGAATTATTATCCCGAGACATTGTTCGGGTTATACCCCATATACGGCACGTGATATTCTTGAAATACAACACCGTACTGTTCGAGTTCTTCTAGAATGGGCGTGTATACTTCCTGGTGAATCGGCAACTGAACCCCGGGGTTTTTAATTACCCCATTGAGGATCTTTAAGGCGGCAATGGCTACCGGCAGACCGACAGTTTTTGCCATAGCTGTATTGATTTGGTCTTCTCCAATAAGGACCATATTGCTGTCAATTTGTTTTTTAACCCCATTAATTTCATAGCCAAATTTGTGGTACATGACAATCATATCTTTGTCCTTTGGTTGTAGGGTCCATTGATCCATTAAAATTTTCTGTAGGGCCATGGCAGGGCTTGCATTTTTAATGCCAATGGTTTTTTGGGTATTGAACAAGTCTAGCTCTTCTAGTTTTCCCCACATGAGATCGTCTTGATCAATTTTTAAATTGTGTCTAAGCTTTAACGCCACAGAATCTGTTGGGGAATAAGGGAGAAATAAATTAACAAAATCCTTATAGGTGAGGTGTTCCGAATTCGGAATACGGTAACTATCGTCGGTCATGCCCAGCTGGACAAACATATTCCAAGCCTTGCTGAATCCGACATGCCGGATTGTGCCGCGATAAAGGGTTAGGATATCTTCTAGCCCATAGATTGAGCGATATTTTAATGAATTTCGGTTTGCGTACGCTTCAAAGCGCCCATGGCCTTCTATGTCTAATAATTCAGTTCTTCTAAAGAGGCGATGATAGGGAATGTATTTGTAAGTTCCTTCCTGGATAAATTCGGCGGCACCCCCCTGTCCTGCCAAAACAACATTACGCGGATTCCAAGTAAATTTATAATGCCACAGATTGGTGTCACTCTCTGGGGCGATTAAGCCGCCTGTGAATGATTCAAATAAGAGCATTTTTCCTCCTTGTGCCCGAATGTCGTCGATCACCTTCATGGCGCTCATATGATCGATACCAGGGTCAAGGCCGCATTCATTCATGAAAATTAAGTTTTTCGCGCGCACCTCCTGGTCTAATTCTTCCATCGCGGGACTGACATATGAGGCCGTAACCATGTGTTTGCCATAGGTTAAACAATCTTTTGCTACCTCTAGGTGCATGTGCGCTGGGAGCATAGAGATCACTAGGTCATGGGACTGAATCAACGATTGCCGCTGATCGGCGTCGTTCACGTCAAGTGCGATACCCCGCGTATGAGCCATCCCTTGAATATTTTTATTGGCTGCCTCTAGGGACAGGTCAGCTACTGTAATTTCCAATTGTTGATCCGTGGCTTTTTCAGCGAGATAATTGATTAGATTCGTGGCAGATCGTCCAGCTCCGATGACAAGAATATGGCGCATGTACTTAATTTTGTAGTTTTAAAGTCGAAAGTTTGACGAATATAGAAAATAAGAATTGGAACAAATGCAGCATAATGATAAAATTCAAGGGGTAATATTGAGCTTGTTAGGGGCCATCACAGTGGTTCTGGGAGCATGGGGCGCTCACGGATTAAAGCCTTTGATTTCTCCTGAAGAATACCAACGCTTCGAAGTGGGCTTTTTCTATCAGGTTTTTCATCTGACCGTCTTACTGGTAATTTGGTCGAGTCATAAAATATCGTCCAGAATAAGGCCATGGGTTTATCGATTCATGGGGCTGGGAATTTTGTTTTTTTCGGGGGCCTTGTATTTGATGTCAGCCAGGGCTCTTCTTTTTTTCGATTCTTCGTTTCTAGGGCCGCTAACGCCAATAGGGGGACTATTTTTTATTGTCGGTTGGTTGCTTCTAGGTTGGGGTATTTTGAAAAAAAAGAGAGGATAAAGTCGGTTAAACTGAGGCTCAGTACGAATTGATTTTTTTATTTTTGCAAGCACAACCTAA
>DDCS01000188.1:3137-10684 GCA_002335345.1 Flavobacteriaceae bacterium UBA2000
ACTGTTGATAAAGGCATGGGTGTTGAAACCGATAACGGGACACTCGCAGTCAATACCGGTGAGTTTACGGGGCGTTCGCCAAAAGATCGATTTATCGTAAAAGACCAGATGACTCAAGACAAAGTTTGGTGGGGTCCGGTCAATATTCCATTTGATTCTTCTGATTTTGATGCGCTTTACGATCGGGTAACCGATTATCTTGGAAACAAAGAGTGTTACGTTCGCGATGCTTATGCCTGTGCGGATCCAAATTACACGCTTAATATTCGGGTGATTAATGAATATCCTTGGAGCAATATGTTTGCGGCCAATATGTTTTTACGCCCAGATCAATCCATGTTGGAGACATTTGAGCCAGATTGGTTGATTGTTAATGCTCCCGGATTCATGGCCGATCCACAGCGCGATAAAACCAGACAGCATAACTTCGCCATTTTAAACTTCACAAGAAAAATTGCCTTGATCGGAGGGACGGGATATACCGGTGAGATAAAAAAAGGTATTTTTTCTGCCTTGAACTTTTTACTGCCGGTGGAACATCATACGTTACCCATGCATTGTTCGGCAAATGTGGGACCGGATGGCGATACGGCGATTTTCTTTGGCCTTTCGGGAACAGGAAAGACGACTTTATCGGCGGATCCTGACCGTCGTCTAATCGGAGATGATGAACACGGATGGACAAAAGAAGATACGGTCTTTAATTTTGAAGGCGGCTGTTACGCAAAGGTGATTAATCTAACCCTAGAGAGTGAGCCCGATATTTATCGTGCCATCAAGCCTGGGGCTATTCTTGAAAATGTTATCATGGATGCCCGAGGAGCGGTGGATTATACGGATACGTCAATTACTCAAAATACGCGAGTTAGCTATCCCATAGAACACATCCCCAATATTCAGGTTCCTTCTATAGGCCATCATCCAAAGAATATATTTTTCTTAACTGCCGATGCCTTCGGGGTATTGCCGCCAATCTCAAAACTTTCGCCAGGTCAAGCGGCGTATCATTTTATAAGTGGTTATACGGCAAAGGTCGCCGGTACTGAGGCCGGAATTGTTGAACCATTACCGAGTTTTTCAGCCTGTTTTGGCGCCCCATTTATGCCCTTACATCCTACGGTTTACGCTGAGATGCTCAGTGAAAAAATGCAAGCAGCAGGAGTCAATGTTTGGCTTGTCAATACAGGTTGGACTGGAGGATCGTATGGTGTTGGTCAGCGTATGAAACTAAAGTACACGCGTGCCATGATTACAGCGGCCATGAATGGATCTTTAGAGGAGGCTAACAAAGATAATTACCATATTCATTCTGTATTTGGCGTTTCCCAGCCTCGTGTTTGCCCAGGGGTACCCACAGAAGTGTTAAGTCCACGAAAGACTTGGAATAATGATGCACATTATTACAAAACAGCGGGTAAACTGGCAGAATCGTTTAAAGAGAACTTTAAAAAGTTCGAGTCCTACGCCAGTCAAGAGATAATGGCGGGTGGGCCTTTAATCTAATCTGAGGGAATTATTTTTTGTTGTTGTTAACGCTTTTGATGTAGCGTTCCAAGGCCATGGTCATTGACGGAGTCTCGGGCGTAGGTGCTTGAATGTCTACTCTTAACCCTTTATTGGTGGCGGCATTAATTGTCGTATTCCCGAATACCGCTATTCTTGTGTCATTTTGCTGGAAATCTGGGAAATTTTCAAACAATGATTCAATTCCACTTGGACTGAAAAACACCAGTATATCGTAATAAACATCGCGCAGATCTGATAGATCACTGATGACTGTCTTATAAAATGTGGCTTGTTTCCAGTGGACCCCTAAATCATTCAAGACCGAAGGGACTTCAGGCTTTAGTTTGTCAGAGGAAGGAAGTAAAAACTTCTCATTCTTGTACTTTTTAATCAGCGGTGAGAGCTCAGTAAAGGTGCGTTTGCCGACGTAAATTTTCCGTTTGCGGTAGACGACATATTTTTGAAGATAATAGGCGACAGCTTCACTCTGACAAAAATATTTCATCGTATCCGGAACCTTGAATCTCAATTCCTCAGCGACACGAAAAAAGTGATCGACCGAGTTGCGACTGGTTAAAATAATGGCCGAGTACAAGCTCAGATCTACTTTCTGAGTCCGTACATCTTTACTCGATACGCCTTCTACGTGAATAAAAGGGCGAAAGTCTATTTTGACTCTTTGCTTGTCGACTAGGTCGAAATACGGAGAATTTTCAACTTTTGGTTCGGGTTGGGACACTAAAATAGTTTTCACCTTCATAAGCCTCTAAGATTTATCCTCATGTCATCGCTGCCTGATAGAGCAAGACATATGGTGCTATTTCAAGTGCGCAAATGTACAAAATAAAATAGAAGAAGTTCTTAATTATGGTCGTCGAATTACGTCGAACACTATAAATTAAGGTCGCCACTAGGGTGAAAATAAGCACGATCGAAAGAATATCCCATAGGATTGCCCAGGGCAATCGACTAAAAAATAAAGTGGCCAAAAAAAATAATATTCCGATCGATATCAAATGATGAAAACTAAGGCGCTGATATCGATAAGCGGCCAGCACCTTTTGGCAATTAAACACATATCCAATACACCAATCCAGCGCATAGCGCATAATCAAATACAGGCTGATAAAAAAAACTCCAGTAGTGAACTCATTAAATTGGAGGCTGTGGTGTGGTGAATGACCCATACCCTTCAGTCCTGAAAACATAATCCCAAAAGTCACGAGCTGAATCACGAGCATTGAAATATTGAACGGATGTATTAAGGCTTTTTGACGGCCCTCTAAGGCAAAATACTTGTCGTTTACAGGCAATAACAATAATTCACTCATGCGCTTTGGGAACCAATACCGTAAAACACCCAGGAGGGCCAGGGCGCCAATCAGCATAAGGGTTAACCAATCACGGTTTAATTCTACGCGGAGTAAGTGTTCCATACAATTCATAAAATTACGCTAATTTTTTAGTTTTTTAAGCCCTCAAAAGGGCTTTGACAAGGCGGGAGTAATGAAAAAAAAGTACCTTTGAGCAAAGTTTTGAAATGGCCGAAGGTCTCATTATCATTCCTACTTTTAACGAATCTGAAAACATTGAAAAGCTTCTGCGCAATGTGTTTTCGTTGCAACGTATATTTTCTGTACTTGTAGTCGATGATGGGTCTCCAGACGGAACCGCTGAAATCGTCGAGCGATTAATTCCCGAATACCCAAAACACCTAAATTTGCTTAAACGCTCAGAGAAATCTGGTTTAGGTCGTGCGTACATTGCTGCTTTTGAATGGGCCCTCAAACGAGATTACTCTTTTATTTTTGAAATGGATGCGGATTTTTCACACAATCCTAATGATTTAATTCGTCTTTACAATTGCTGTGCCCGCGAGGGTTATGATATGGCCATTGGCTCGCGTTATATCACCGGGGTTAATGTGGTGAATTGGCCAATGAGTCGGGTTCTGTTGTCATGGTGGGCTTCCAAATACGTTCAATGGGTTACCGGCATGAACATCAAAGACACCACTGCGGGCTTTGTTTGTTATCGCAGAGAGGTGCTTGAGGGACTGGATTTATCTCGTATTCGATTTGTGGGTTATGCTTTTCAAATTGAAATGAAATACAAGGCATTTTTAAAGGGATTCAAGATCAAAGAAATCCCCGTTATTTTTACGGACAGAACGCGCGGGACTTCGAAAATGTCTAAAGGAATTATTTCAGAGGCTATTTTTGGTGTTCTGAATATGCGTTTTAAAAAATTATTAAACCGATTAGCGATATGAATCAATCAGTATTGATTAAGAATGCACAGGTGGTGAATGAAGGGAGTATTGATACTTGTGACGTATTGGTTGTGGGTGATCGCATTCAAGAGATTGCCTCGACCATTAGCGCCAAATCACCAAACACAAGAGTTATCGACGCCGATGGGCTCTATCTTATGCCGGGGATGATTGATGATCAAGTTCACTTTAGAGAACCTGGATTGACCCACAAGGCCACCATAGAATCTGAATCTAAGGCGGCTGTAGCTGGCGGGATCACAAGTTTTATAGAAATGCCAAATACGGTGCCTCAGGCCACGACCATGGATAAAGTTGAGGAGAAGTTTGCTATTGCTGCACAGAGCTCCTGGGCGAACTATTCATTTATGTTCGGTGGGACCAATGATAATCTAGAAGACCTCATTAAGGCCGACCCAGCTAAGGTGGCAGGAATAAAACTCTTCCTGGGATCTTCCACAGGCAATATGCTCGTTGATGATCCAGAGGTTTTGGCAGCGATCTTTAAGAATACAAAAATGGTTATTTCGGTGCATTGTGAAGATGAGGCGACCATTCGGGAAAACCTGGAGACACAAATCGCTAAATACGGAGAAGATATTCCTATGGCGATGCACCCGGTTATTCGATCAGAAGAGGCGTGCTACCTTTCGAGCTCACGAGCGATAGAACTCGCCAAAAAACATGGGGCTCGTCTACACGTGTTTCACTTATCTACAGCAAAAGAAACCGGATTGTTTAAAGCGCAATCCGACCTGACCAAAAAAAGAATCACTTCGGAGGTTTGTATCCACCACCTTTGGTTCAGTGATGAAGATTATCCGCGCCTAGGCTCAAAGATTAAATGGAATCCTGCAGTAAAGACCGCGGCAGATCGTTCGGGCTTGCGCAAGGCCTTATTAGACGACCGTATTGACGTTATTGCCACCGACCACGCGCCGCACACCAGCGAGGAAAAATCAAATAAATACACCAGTGCTCCCTCGGGAGGGCCGCTCGTACAGCACGCTCTTGTTGCGCTTATTGAACTCTATCATCAAGGGGTAATTTCTTTGGAAAAAATAGTTGAAAAATTTGCGCATAACCCCGCAAAACTTTTTGACATCAAAGACAGAGGGTATATTCGTCCAGGTTACAAAGCAGATTTAGTATTGGTTGATCTGCATGCGCCTTGGACGGTAAATAAGTCCAATATATTATACAAATGTGGTTGGTCGCCTTTTGAAGGCAATGTTTTTCAAGCTCGGGTAATGCATACCTTGGTCAATGGTCAACTGGTCTATACTGATGGTTCATTTCCTCAAAGAACTTATGGGGAGCGCCTGTTGTTTAATCGATAAAAAATAAAGATGACAAGCACGAAAAAGCGAATCCGAAGTAAAAATTTGTTTTGGTCCGCCCTTATGGAATGGCCAAATAAACACCTCTTTGTTTCGTTAAAATTTGCGCTTTCGATTTTTCTTGCCCTAGGTCTTTTTGCTTGTCAGGATGTGGTTCGGCCCGCTATTCCCGAGCAAATTATTCCTGAGGCTAAAATGGCCGATTTACTCGTGGAGGCCTATATAGGTAATGCTGCGCGAAGTAATAACAATCGCGTTTTGAGAATGGGGGGTGTTCAACTGGATTCAATTCTGTATGCAAAATATGAAATAGACAGCCTTCAATTTGCCCAGAATACCGCTTACTATGCGGCTCAGATTGATCCATATATGCGCATCCTTCAGCAGGTGGAGACAAAACTTTCAGTAGTTAAAAAATCTTTAGATTCTCTCGCCTTAATTGATGCCGAGCAGCAAAAAAAGGATAAAGAGTCTTTTCTGGATTCGGCCAAGACTAATGTGCTCAATCAAAAAATTATTCCTGCCATAAGCCAGTAAAGCGGCATTAATTTATTTTGTACGGCGCTAATTGACCGATCCTATTGAGGGTCTTATCTATTTCTGTGTAGGTCAGAGGGACAAGCTTTGTAACCGGTGTCCCGTCGTAAGTGGAGGGCTCAAACATAGCATGTATATAGGCTTTGGGGAGCCTTTGCGCGCTGCTCGTAATCCACGCCCGCAAGAAATCTAAATAATGTCCGATAAGTCCTACCCAGAGGGGAATCTTTCGTTTAGGTGCTTTTTTTGAGCCTAGGGCATGGCCTATTTTTTGGAGCACCTCGAGATAAGTCAAATTATATCCGACCAGTGTAAAGGCTTGATTGTGTACTGCGCCCTCCATTAGGGCCACTGCGAAAGCCACAACATCTTTGACATCCACAAAACCTGTTCCTCCTGGGGGATACCATGTGGGTTCTGTGCTTACGAACTTCAAAAGAAACCCACTGCCACTGCGCCAATACCCCTCGCCTAAAATTACTCCGGGACGTAAAATAATGACTTGAAGCCCTTCTTGAGCGCCTCTCCAAACTTCCAATTCTCCGCCATACTTGGTCAAGGCATAAGGGTCTTTGAATGAAGGGGGGTCAAATGGGTCCTGCTCTTGGGCATTTGTGTTTTGTCCTAAGGTAGCAATGGAGCTGATATAACAGAGCTTTTTGACTTTTGTCTCCAAGCAACAATTAACCAAGTTTGCTGTCCCTACAGTATTGGTCTTTTTGAGCTCAGGATAACGCCGCCATTCAAAATTAATGAGTCCCGCTACATGATAAACTTCGGTAATTCCATTGAGGGCTTCAGAAAGACCGATAGGGTCGTTTAAATCACCCTGAATCCAATCGATTTTATCAAATAAGGGGGCTTCTTGCTTTAAGGAATACCGGAATACTTCACGCGCCTTTTCTATTCCTTTTTGGTCTCTGTAAAGCGCGCGGATGCGCTCATGTTTTTGCGTTAACTCAGCCAGTAGATGAGCGCCTAAAAATCCTGAACCACCCGTAACCAATATCATAGCTCTAAGGTACAGTTTTCATTGATATCGGTGGAAATAATCGCGGGTGAACTTTAGTTTTTTCAATTAGGCCATTATCTTTGTCCAAAACCAGAAAACCATGCCGAAAAACTTTATTCAGGAACTGCAGTGGCGAGGAATGATCCATGATGTAATGCCCGATACTGAACAGCATTTAAATGAGGCAATGCGTTCTGCTTATGTTGGCTTTGATCCCACGGCTGATTCGCTTCATATTGGGAATTTAGTGCCAATTATGCTATTAGCACACTTACAGCGCTGTGGCCATAGACCTGTGGCTTTAGTCGGCGGGGCCACGGGAATGATTGGAGATCCCTCCGGTAAATCAAGCGAACGACAACTTCTTGATGAAGCAACACTTCGCCACAATCAAGACTGCGTAAAGGCACAACTTTCTCATTTTTTGGATTTTGACAGTGGGGCGCCGAACCAAGGGCTTTTGGTCAATAATTATGACTGGATGAAGTCTTTTAGTTTCTTGGATTTTATCCGTGATGTGGGCAAGCATATTACGGTCAATTATATGATGGCCAAAGATTCTGTAAAGAACAGAATTAAAGGAGAAGAGGGTGATGGTATGTCCTTTACAGAGTTCACTTATCAGTTAGTCCAAGGGTACGATTTTCTCCACCTCTATAAGGCTCATGATTGCACCTTGCAAATGGGTGGAAGTGACCAATGGGGGAATATCACCACTGGGACTGAACTAATTCGTCGCATTGGGCAATCAAAGGGTTATGCCTTGACCTGTCCCTTGATTACAAAAAGTGATGGCAGCAAATTCGGCAAAAGTGAAGGGGGTAATATTTGGCTCGACCCAAATAGAACCTCGGCATATAAGTTTTACCAATATTGGTTA
>DDCS01000034.1 GCA_002335345.1 Flavobacteriaceae bacterium UBA2000
AATGTTTTGTGGAGTGGAAAAGTAACCCAAAAAGCTCAAGGAGATGACCTAGACACCAAGATCCTTCAGGAATTTAATCACAAACTAAAAACGCATCCTGAATACCAGACTGTATTACTGCCCATCAGAGACGGACTCTCGCTAGCGCGAAAGCGGTAATTATAATTGACGTTTGATGGGGCCGGTAATTTGATCCACATCGTCTTTGACCTGATCAATGCTCTTTTTGAAGTCCGTAACGTCAATGCCTTGTTTGTCGGCACTTTTTGTTATTTCCTTTTTTATATCGTCTGTTGCATGCCGAATTTGCTTCATGGTCTTTCCTAGGCCTCGGGCAATATCGGGCACCTTATCTGCCCCAAAGACCATCAGGACGATAAAAACGATAAAAGCGATTTCTGCACCGCTGATAAAAAGTACCGGAAGAATCATAGTACAAAGATATTAAAGTTCACAGGACCATAAACAAAAGCTCCGATGAAATCATCGGAGCTTTGATAAACTTTTAAATCAAATTCTCAAAGGCCATCGAATGGCATGATATAACCCCGTTTACTGTCCTTTAATGTTGCTTTTAAAGGTCTGGAACTCCCCTACTGTTTCTTCAGCAGGCCAAGAATTATTCGAGGTATCGATATCAGCAGTCTCCTCATCTGGATCGATGACGATTTTGACTATTTCCTTTTCTGAAGCTATGATTTTAGCCACAGAGGCATCATTTAATCGCCAGATTTGGGCCGGATAGGTAATGCGCTCGGTTGAACCATCAGCATAGACATAATCGGCGATTATCGGCATTGGGATTCCTCCTGGCTTTTCAAAAGTCACCTCGTAAAAATACTTTGGCATTTTTAGACCAGCACGCTCTTCTGGAGTCATGCGATCCATAATAAACTCTTGAAGGGTAACAACATCATTCAAGGTTTGGGTGCGCATATCCTCTTCAAAATCCTCACTACCCTCCTCAACTAAGTACACCAGTGGGGGCAAATCACTCTCGCTCATCCCCCGCGCCTGCATCATTTCGCGAATCGCTGTATTCATTTTGTGTGTCACATAGTATTTCTTAACCGAGGCTACGCCGATATCGGTATAGTCTGTCGTGTAGAACCAAGAGCGCCAGAACCAATCTAAATCAATGGCTGAGGCATCCTCCATACTGCGGAAGAAATCCTCAGGCGTTGGGTGTTTGAACATCCATCTCTGAGCATAGGTTTTGAAGGCATAATCAAATAAGTCTTCACCCATTATGGTTTTACGCAAAATATTGAGTCCTGTGGCTGGTTTCGAATAACCATTGGCGCCAAAATTAAAGGTATTCAAACCCTTAGTCATGATTGGAGCCAATTGATCTTGATCCCCCGCCATATAATTCACTATGGCTTTGGCTGGGCCACGGCGTGAAGGATAGGTTTCATTTGGCGCGATGGCGTCAGGATAAGCAGCACCAAAATCCTGCTCGGCAACGTACTGCACAAAGGTGTTAATTCCCTCATCCATCCAGGTCCATTGACGCTCATCACTATTGACAATCATGGGGAAAAAGTTATGGCCCACTTCGTGAATGATTACCCCAAACATCCCATATTTAGTTCGATCACTGTAGGTGCCATCCTTTTCAGGTCTTCCGTAATTCCAACAAATCATTGGATACTCCATCCCTTGATTTTTCGCATGGACAGAAATTGCTTTATGGTAGGGATAATCAAAGGTCATGCGCGAGTAAGACTTTAAAGTACTGGCCACAACACGCGTAGACCAGTCTTCCCAAAGTGGATTTCCTTCTGGTGGATAAACCGATACAGCCATGACATCGCGATCTCCAATACGTACGGCCATCATGTCCCAGATATAACGCCGTGAGGTCGCAAAACCAAAATCACGAACCATTTTTGCGTCAAATTTCCAAGTCTTACTGCCTGTGGAAAATCCTGTAGAGGCGCGCTCGGCTTCATCTTGGGTCACAATTAATACGGGCTTATCGTAACTCTTTTTTGCCAATTCATATCGGCGCATCATCTCTTTTGAGAAAACTTCCTTTCGATTGACAAGTACCCCGGTGGCATCAAGAACGTGGTCCGAGGGAACGGTTATGGAAACTTCGAAATTACCAAAGGGAAGGGCAAATTCATCTCTTCCCCAAAATTGACTGTTTTGCCAGCCCTCGACGTCAGAGTAAACCGCCATTCGAGGATAGAACTGAGCAATAACATAACCCTTATTCCCATCTTCAAAAACTTCGTAACCGCTACGCGCGCGGTCTACAGTATGATCAGGAATGTTATACCACCACTTGATTGAAAAAACGAATTTATCACCTGGTTTCAATGCTTTTGGCATTTCGACACGCATCATGGTACGGTTCACAGTGTGTGGTAATGGGTTCCCTTTTTCAT
Source organism: Flavobacteriaceae bacterium UBA2000 (assembly GCA_002335345.1). GTDB lineage: Bacteria > Bacteroidota > Bacteroidia > Flavobacteriales > Flavobacteriaceae > BACL21. Next base: position 2,397 of record DDCS01000034.1, read on the forward strand.
CACGAACCCAATCAATTTTGAATCCACCATCAAAACCTTCACCCATGTACTCACTGACAAAACTGCTGGCCATTTTTGCCGGGAAAACTCCTGAAGGCTCAATCAAAGGACTTTTGCTATCTCTTGCGCGTTTGTTCTGATCCAATTGTACCCAAAGATACGCCAACACATCAGGCGAATTATTGGTGTAGGTAATTGTTTCTTCTCCATAAAGTTGAGAGCGCTGATCGTTCAGCGTAATGGACATTTTGTAATCCGCTTGCTGCTGATAATAGGCTGGTCCTGGCGCACCACTGGCAGAACGATACTGATTTGGGGTCGAAAACTCTTCGTAGAGTTGTTTGAATCGATTGGTATTGTAGTGACCAGGCTTGCGCTCTGGCTTTGGTTCCTGATCTTGTGCCTGTGCGCCGATCACCATACTTAAGGAAAGGAACAGCGCGGCAAATAATCCGAATTTTGCGTGCATAAGTTTAATTTTAAATCTGTGTTAAATTTACCTTTTTCTGCGGGCTGTGAAAATACTCAATTAAAGTTTAACACTCCGTTAGGGTTCTCAGAAAAAAGCAAAAGACTTTTTCGCTCATCACCCACTTTTACATGAAGGATATTTTGCTGATCTGAAGTGAGATCGAAGAGCGTCTTATTTTCGAAAAAAAGTTCTGCCAAAGATCCATTTATGGGAGCCTCAATGAATATTTTTACTTGATCAATATCGTATTGGTGCCCTAAATAATTCAAAACCAAATCCTGATTATTATTTTTTATGGTCCACTGATTGAGCACATATCGTTTAATAAGTTCGGCATTTTCTTCGGCCTCATTAACTGCGCCCAACTTAATTTGCGCTCCATAGCGCGCACGCAGTACGTTTTCTATATCATCGGTGAAAATGCGTTGAATAATTTCAAGGTTATTGGTACTCGGATTAAATTCAATATTGGCCGTGCTCACATAAAACTTATGGACCTGACTTTGCGTCAAGGCCCTTGTCTGGGAAAAATTCATCAAAGTCCATAGGACAAAGCCCGTAGAAATAAAGAAAACATTTATCTTGTACATCATAGTTTTTATGTCGTACCACAAACCTAAGGAAATAAGGAGAATATGCGACTATATTAAACCTGAGTATTCTATGAATAACCTCTTACTGGCCAGTACCTCGACCCTTTTTGGGTCTCCCTATTTATCTTATTTAATTCCTGAGCTTCGCCTATTTTTTCGCGGCGTAAATCGCATCACTTTTATTCCCTACGCGCGGCCTGGGGGCTGTACTGAAAATGAATACACCCAAAAAGTTCGCCATACTTTTGGCCTAATCGATATTGAGGTCATCGGTCTTGATGAGGTCCAAGACCCTATTGCCGTTTTAAAGGAATCCAAAGGGATTTTTACAGGAGGAGGCAACACTTTTTTATTGGTTCAACGGCTTTATGAATTAGATTTAATCGACCCATTAAACTTTGTGCTAGATCAAGGAATCCCTTATCTCGGCACCAGTGCAGGGTCAAATATTTGTGGATGGGGGATGCACACCACTAACGATATGCCGATTGTTCATCCGCCGTCCCTGAGAACATTGGGCAGAGTCCCCTTTAATCTTAACGTTCATTATATCGAACCCGAAAAGAACAGCACCCATATGGGAGAAACCAGGGAAACGAGAATTAGAGAATTTCAGGAGCAACAAAACGTCCCGGTAGTTGGGTTACCCGAGGGAACATGGCTTCGTGTACTTAATTCGGAAATCACCGTTAAAGGCGCCCACCCCGCTGTAGTGTTTCCCCCGTACGAATCGCGTTATGACCTAAATACCGAAGAAAAATTAATTCTTCATAAGGCCCCATAATAATCTGATGGACAGAGCGCTATTTTTAAAATTAATCAGTTCGAGTGCCCCAGCACTTCTGCTCCCGGGCAAGCTTTGGGCTGAAGATTACATTCAAGATTATACCCCGCAAGAATTGATTGGCAAAGCCCCAAGAGATTTGGTCGGGAGCACCTATTTAACGACGATGCAACGCGATACTGCCAGGGCCCTTAAATTGATGCAAGAGACCGCAAAAAAAGACGGTATAGAGATCAAAGTGGTATCGGCCTTTCGCAGTTTTGACCGTCAAAAAGAAATTTTTGAAAATAAATTTAAAAGATTTAAGGCCCAGGGGAATACCCCAGAGCAGGCGGTGAATCGAATTATAGAATATTCTACCCTTCCTGGTACTTCAAGACACCACTGGGGTACCGATTTAGATTTAATTGACGGCGGGGTTACTGCTCCAGAGTCCGTATTGGAGTCGAGACACTATTACGGCTCCGGGGTTTTTTGTGCCCTAAGAGAATGGCTTGAAGCCAACGCAGCACATTATGGATTTTACCAAGTCTATACCAATCATCCTGATCGAAAAGGATTTGCCCATGAACCCTGGCATTACAGTTATGCCCCTGTCTCAATCCCTATGCTAAAAGCGTTTATGAAACTGGACCTTGAAGCCATCCTTAGTGAAGAAAAAATTCTTGGCGCTTCAGTAATTAGCGGATCCTTTTTGGCCGAATACAGAAAAAAACACCTCCTGGATATCAACCCTTTACTTTTAGATTGAACCCACCGTAATGCTTATCTTTGCGCTTTAAACCATAATCCATGTCCCAAAAGGTACTTTTGATGATTTTAGACGGTTGGGGAATGACCCAAAACCCAGAGGTCTCTGCCGTGGCTCAAGCCAAAACGCCATTTATGGATGCCTTACCGCATCAATACCCAAATGCTCAGTTACTGACTCATGGACCGCATGTCGGCCTTCCCGATGGACAAATGGGCAATAGTGAAGTGGGCCACATGAATTTAGGGGCTGGACGTATCGTTTACCAAGATTTGGCAAAAATCAATCGTGCGGTTGAACAAGGAAGCATCGATCAAGAACCAGAATTACAAAAGGCCTTTGATTACGCCAAACAAAACGGCAAAAACATTCATTTCTTGGGGCTTTTATCCGACGGAGGGGTGCACGCGCATATCGATCATCTAAAAGCCTTAATCAAGGCAGCGGCTAAAGCAAAAGTGCCCCATATTTTAGTCCACGGATTTACAGATGGCCGAGATGTGGACCCAAAAAGCGCCCCAAGTTATATTGAAGCATTACAACCAACATTAGCCCAAACTGGAGCCCAGCTTGCCAGCTTAATTGGTCGTTATTACGCTATGGATCGTGATCAGCGATGGGAGCGCGTAAAAAAAGCTTATGACCTGCTGGTGCGTGGCGTCGGTGAAGTCACCACTGACCCAATTACTGCACTACAAGATTCTTATCTCAAAGGGATTACCGACGAGTTTATTGAACCCATGGTGATTCAAAATGCCCTATCGGATCATTCAGAATCCCGAGATACGACGATCAAATCTGGTGATGTGGTTATATTTTTCAATTTCAGAACCGATCGAGGTAGAGAATTAACCCAGGTCTTGAGTCAAAATGCATTTGAGCAATTTGATATGGAGCCCCTTGACCTCTATTATTGTACGCTGACTAATTATGACGACACCTTCAAGAACATCAAAGTAGTCTACGACAAGGATAATTTGCAAGACACCCTGGGCGAGACTATTGCCAAGGCGGGTAAAACCCAAATCCGTATTGCAGAAACAGAAAAATACCCCCATGTTACTTTCTTTTTTAATGGCGGGCGTGAAACGCCCTTTGAAGGAGAAAATCGCCTATTGTGTCCCTCTCCCAAAGTCGCGACCTACGACTTAAAACCAGAGATGAGTGCTTTTGACATTCGGGATAAAATTATGGCTGAAATAGCACAAGAAAGTGCCGATTTTATTTGTTTGAATTTTGCCAACCCTGATATGGTGGGGCATACAGGAGATATCAATGCCGCCATTAAGGCCTGTGAAACCGTAGATCAATGCGTTTCACAAATTGTGCCTTTGGCTTTAGAACATGGCTATAGCACCCTAATCATTGCGGACCACGGCAATAGTGAAACCATGATCAATCCTGACGGCAGCCCGAACACGGCCCATACGACGAATCCTGTACCCCTTATTTTAGTAGACCAAAGGATTAAATACATCCGTTCTGGTGTTTTAGGCGATATCGCGCCAACGATTTTAAAACTAATGGATCTCGACATCCCTGAAGCCATGACTCAATCACCACTAATCGATTAAATTATGAAGACTTATCTCTTTTCCCTAATGGTTTTTAGCGCCCTGATTTTGGGCTGTAACAATTCAAAACAAGGCGCCGAAAATGCAGAATTAGAAGACAGCGCGACTTTAGAACAAGCTGGAGAAAACACCACTTTTTCTGAGTTGAATATCAACAAACAAGTTGCCGACACCATCGATGGTGGAATGATGTTATTGGGCCGGATTAGTGCAGAAGGATTAAATCAAGAGCCCTATTCGATTTGGTTTGAAGAAAATAGTAAGACGTATACTCCAGATATGGCCTTACTCGAAGAGATCAAACCACTAATAAAGCCCTGTTATATCAAAGTTTTTATGGGCTCCTGGTGCGAGGACAGTCAGCGCGAAGTTCCCGCCTTGCTCAAATTGCTCAAATTGACTGAATTCGATAGAAGTCAACTGGAAATTATAGCCATGACTCATGATAAGGACACCCCAGAAAATTATGAGGCTGATTATGAAATCGAATTTATTCCGACCATAATGTTTTTTAAAGATGGAGCGGAACTCAATCGCATCGTGGAGTACACCCAAGAAACTTTGGAACAAGACGTACTCAAAATACTAAAACAACAAGCCTATACCCCGGCCTATGCAGAATAAAGACCAGCAGGTATTTAATGAGACACAACGCTTCAATCAATGGTGGCTCTGGGCCCTGTTATTAGGGATTTTTGGCTTAGGCTGTTACGGGCTAATTCAACAATTAATTTTGGAAGTTCCTTTTGGTTCAAAACCAATGAATGACGCTGGAGTCATAGGGTTCTGCCTTTTTAATTTAGGCATGATCTTATTTTTTCGTTGGATGCGCTTGGATACACGAATCAATTCAGAAGGTCTCTACATGCGTTTTGTTCCGTTTAAAACAAAGTTTCATGCCTGGGAAGAAATAGAGTCCATCTCGGTGGTTCATTACGGATTTGTCGGGGGTTGGGGCATTAGATTATTCACGGCCTACGGTACCGTGTACAATATGCGTGGTGCTAAAGGATTAGCCATTCGTTTAAAAACAGGTAAAAAATTTCTCATCGGAAGTCAGCGCATCGCTGAGCTCAAAGAACATGTTGCCCAATACGCGCAATACAAGGCTTAATTAGTATGATTCAGATAAAAACTACAGAGGAAATTGAACTCATGCGTCAGAGTGCGCGATTGGTCTCCAAAACGCTTGGCATGTTGGCCAAAGAGATCAAACCTGGGGCGACCACCAAAGCACTCGATACTATGGCGGAAACATTTATTCGCGATCATAAAGCGAAACCAGGATTTCTCGGGCTTTACGGTTGCCCCTCTACCCTTTTGACCTCTGTTAATGAAGCCGTAGTCCATGGGCTACCCACGGAAAAAACACTAGAGGATGGAGATATCGTTGCTGTTGACTGTGGTGTTTTTATGAATGGTTATTATGGTGATCATGCCTATACCTTCCAAGTAGGCAGTGTAGCCCCTGAGACGATTAAATTACTCGAGGTCACCAAAGCGTCTTTATACAAAGGAATTGAAGCGTTTAAAGTAGGCAATAGAATAGGTGATATTGGTTTTGCGATACAACAATACTGCGAGGCACATGGCTATGGAGTGGTTCGAGAACTTGTGGGGCACGGACTAGGCAAAACATTACACGAAGATCCTGAGGTCCCAAATTATGGCAAACGCGGACGAGGAAAAAAAATACTGGAAGGAATGACTATTGCCATTGAACCCATGATCAATATGGGGACCCACAAAGTAAAACAACTCGACGATGGCTGGACAATAGTCACCCAAGATGCAAAACCGAGTGCGCACTTTGAACACAATATCGCTATAGTCAATGGCAAACCAGAATTACTCAGCACATTTGACTATGTTTACGAAGCCTTGGGCATAAACTCAGAAGAAGAGGCCCCGTTTAAATCAAATGCTTAAACCCGCCCGGGAGAACTATGAGTAAGGTCTTTAAGTCTATTCTGAATACCATCCCAAGACCCTGGCTTATTTCAATGAGTTTATGGGTGCGGCCACTCCTAGATATTTACTGGCGTGGGCATCGCTATACCGATCCGATAAATGGAAAATCATATCGCCGATTTTTACCCTATGGTTATGAAGATATGCGCTCAAATGTTCTTTCGCCGGGAACCTTATCCTTAGAACGGCATCGCCTTTGCTGGTTATACCTAAAGGAGCATACAGAGCTCTTTTCAAAAAATATTAAAGTCTTACACTTCGCCCCGGAGCAGGCCTTTTACCCCAGGTTTCGGCGCTTAAAAAATATTGAATACACAACGACGGACTTAAATTCACCCTTGGCTGATGTTCATGCAGACATTTGTGCGCTGCCCTTTGACAATAACCAATACGATATGATTATTTGCAATCATGTATTGGAACACATCCCGGATGATCTGCGCGCTATGAGGGAAATATACCGTGTGCTTAAACCCGGAGGATTGGCTATTCTACAAGTCCCCTATCAGGGCAATCGCGAGAAGACTTTTCAAGACGACAGTATCACGGATCCAAAACAGCGCGCTGAGATTTTTGGTCAATACGATCACGTGCGTGTTTATGGAATGGATTATTTTGAACGTTTGCGCCGTGTTGGTTTTCGGGTAGAGGCTTTTGATATCGCCAACGAACTCGATTTAGCGCAAATTCAACGCTATGGTTTAGCGCCAGGGGAGCTGATACCACTCGCTTTTAAAGATTGAGCCCTCATGGACCGGCATGTTTCGAGTAAATAAGGCAGGCTTGAGCTTTATATTTCCCTTTTACCTGAACTGCGCTAATAAATTTGGTGAAGCATACCACTTAGGCTGATTTTGTGCATCATGGTACGTATAATAAACGATGAGTTCGGGGCGCTCTTGGATTAGATCCTGTACACGTTCCAAACCCATGGCCATAATCGCTGTGGCGTAGGCATCGGCTTCTGCACAGGTCGAAGCCCATACACTTGCACTGGTAATGGCGTTCTGCTCAGCCCGACAACTTAGGGGATTGATCGTATGGACGAACTTGCGGCCCGAAACTGTGTCCAGGCGAAACTTTCGATAATTACCCGAGGAAGCGAGACTTTGGTTTTGAATCGCCAATACCTTATCGATGCTTCGGCCCTCTTGGGTAAGTTCAGGCGATTCTATGCCGATAATCCAAGGTTTATTCTTGTCTTTGTTTTGACCCTTAGCACGAATTTCTCCCCCAACCTCGACCAAATAATCTGTGATGCCTATATTTTCCAAGTGTCGTCCTATAACGTCAATACCGTAACCCTTACCTATGGCATTAAAATCTAGATAAACGCCATCGTGTTTTTCTACGACACCACTCTTTGGACGTATTGAAACTAAGTCGAGCCCCACAAATTGACAAAGACTATCCAAAACATGATCGCTGGGTATATTACTAAACCTCTGCGGGCCAAAACCTAGGGCATTTCCTATAGCGCCCACCGTTGGGTCAAAAAATCCAAAAGTCGCCTTATTGACCTCTCGCGATAGACTTAATACTTCTTTAAAATAAAGATCAGCCACAACTCCGGTATCCCCTTGATTAATTCGCGAAATGATACTCTGTGGGTCATAGGTGCTGATAGAGGCATTGACCTGATCAACCAAACGATTTACTTCATTCTGAAGTTCAGCGCTGTCAAGATCACTATAACATTTGACGACGTAGGTGGTCCCAAAAGCATTGCCATAGAATACCCGCAAATCTTCTGTGGGACCGCACCCTAAAATAAGGAGCGGCGCAATGAGTAAAACGAAAAATCTTAAACCAGCCATTTTAATCCTGAATAGACTTGTGTATAAGCCTCATCTTTTCGAGGAGGCTGACCATAATCACTGCCGTGCCCCAATCCCACACCCGCATAAGCCAATTTAGCCTCGTGAGCCTTTGCGTGGTCGACCATTTTATCCCTTAAGACGGCATCCATAACGGCAGGATCTTCTGGATAGCGCACCGCACGAACCAATACAAAGTGAATGGTCTTATCCCTAAGAGCAACAAACTGAGGGTTTTTCTTAAGATCCGAATTGACCCCTAAAAACTCATAACCCTGCTCTTTGAGCTCTTCACCCACGATATTCATGGCCAAATAATGCATCTCTTGTTGGGTCAATTCCATAATAAATCAGTTCATTTAAAATTAAAAAAAAGACCAGCACGCTGGTCTTTTTCTAATTTATCCTCCGAAATCATCGAAGCGGATATTTTCATCCGGGATACCAAAATCTTCTCCCATTTTTTGAACCGCTTGGTTCAT
>DDCS01000135.1 GCA_002335345.1 Flavobacteriaceae bacterium UBA2000
TGAGATCAACCTTACTGGAGCGCGTGTGGGTAATGCCCCTCAAACTCAGGTTGGTGCTGGTTTAAATCTTGATCTAATGAAGAATGTCACTGTAGACTTCAACTGGATTTACAACAAGGACTTGTATGAGTTTGTTGATCCATCTGATGTTGCTGAGGCTGCTTTTGCCGGAGTGAAGTATCAAAATGAGCGTTTGAACCCTTACAGCTTGTTTGATGGAGGTTTGACTTGGAACTTCATGTTTGGAGATCAAAAAGTTCAGTTCCGTAGCAACGTTTACAACTTGTTCAACAATGGATACGTAAACCAAAAAGATCCTTACGGATATTACTTGGGTATTCGTAGAACGTACAACGCTAGCTTGCGTTTGAATTTCTAATTCAAGAGAATGATTAGAAAAACCGCCTCTCGTAGAGGCGGTTTTTTTTTGCGTTCAATTCTCTATCTTTGAGAAACCAAAAATTAATAGATATGTATCCTACTGTTCAAATGTTGCACTCCCTTTTGGCCTATGTGGTTTTGATTTTACTGCTCGTAGCGACGCTCAATGCCGTGGTAGGCTCCATCAAAAAAAGTGACTTTTCGCTTCGTGATTTTAAATTAACCTTATGGGCGCTAATCGCCACGCATACTCAAGTTGTTTTGGGCCTGGTGTTGTACTTTATTTCCCCATTAGGGATTAAATCATTTAGCAGCAATGGGGCACAGGTCATGAAGGATGCGACCCTGCGTCTTTTTGCCGTAGAGCATATAAGTGTTATGATTATTGCTGCTGTGTTGCTTACTATTGGCTACGCTAAACAAAAGCGCTCAGAAGACAGTGCCGCTAAGTTTAAACGCATTAGCCTATTTTACGCCATAGCCCTTCTCCTAATTTTGAGTCGTATTCCATGGACGCAATGGCTCGCTTAGTCTGCGTGGTATTCTTCCTTATCTTGTTTTATTAGGGTTATATAAACCGGGAAATGATCGCTGAATCCTCCCATGAATTTACTGCCTTGCATACTGCGAAAGGGATATCCTTTAAAGCGTCCGTGGGGCGTAACTAAATAATTGGCCTTGTGTATTGCTGCTGATTTTAATCGCCAGTTTGAAGTTTTAGTGGAGAAATTATGGGTTAAAATTATTTGATCGAACAAAAACCATTGATCGCGAAAAGCCAAACTGCCGATGCCAGCGGAATACATTTTTTCCAGGGGATTATAAAAGTCAGCGCCTTTATTGGGGGCGCCTTGGGCGCTGTTTCTAATATAGTCCCGGGAATCATAGGCACTTGATTGGATCACCTTTTGAATGCTGGGGTCATCAGGATTATCGTTAAAGTCGCCCATAATTACAATTTGACTTTGTGGATTAATCCGAAGAAGAGAATCCGCCACCCGTTTTGTGACCTTGGCTGCGCTCATACGCCTGGACGCACTTCTTTGCTTTCCGCCACTGCGCGAAGGCCAGTGATTTACTATGACATAAATTGGTTTTCCAAATAGGTCCCCCTCTACTAAGAGCTGATCCCTTGTCCAAAGGGGTTTGTCTTTTTCTTCATCATATAAGGGCACCGCAATGGAGCGGGTGTTCCGCGGATTAAAATGGGACTTTCGATAAAGCAGTCCGACATCGACGCCCCGCAAATCGGGACTTTCATAATGAATCATGCCATAATCAATAGCGCTTAAGGCTTCCTGGCGCAACAAATCATGAAGTACCTGTCTGTTTTCGAGTTCGCATAAGCCTAATATTGATGGAATCACCGGGCCGATGTCTGCAATGGCTTTAGCCATATTAGCGAGCTTGGCCTGGTATTTTTCATAGGTCCATCGATCAGCGCCTTCGGGAGTTCTATCATCGTCAAACTTCACGGGGTCGTCACTTGGGTGAAATAGATTCTCTAGGTTGTAAAAGGCGATGGTTATTTCTTGCGCTACCCCCCCAATACGCCGGTTATTGAACTCAGCGTTCATGGGCGTATCAACCTTCCTCGCGCGGGTTAATGGGGTGCTCTTCTCTGGGTCATTGCCTGGGCTTGGGGCTTGGGCAAAAAAGTTCAAGGGTAAATAGAGGCAGAGGGCAAGGCACTTGATATTCATAAATTGTCGTTTGTGTATTCTTAAAAGGAGGCATCAAGGTAGACGAGAATTCGAAATTATTTTGTGAATAGTTTAGCTTAGACTGCTGAAAACTTCCCAGAGGTAATCCATATATTCCATGCGCTGGATTTATATACTTCTGCTTTTTGCCCCCAATTTATTTGGACAAGTACGCCTTGAGGGGCGTGTTATTGATGCCAAGCGCGGCTTGCCAATACCCCATGTAGTCATCAGAGATTCCCTTAATGGAACCATTGAGGCCATCAGTGAACCCAATGGCTTGTTTAGAATCGACATTTCTAAAATGGGAACAAAAACGCCTACGGAGAACTTGCAACAAAATGCGGTTCAAATTGAAGCTGAAATAGGCCGCAGGGGCACTAAAATTTTAACGCTTATAGCGGAACACGATAATTATCAAACTCAGGTTATTCCTATAGACAAAAGTCATTTAAACGCTCCCCTGGTTATTGCCTTGCAGTGGCAAGTTCAAGATCAGCTAGAGGTGGATCTCTCGAGCGGGATTTCAGAGTATGATGAATTTGTCGATCCAGGCATTATTTCAGGTCCGTTAAATGCCTATGGTGACCCATTAACTCAAGCCGAACAATTTGACTTTGGCGCCGTTTTTTATAGTCCCTTGGGTGCGGGCCGTCATCAGCGTGGATTGTTTTTTCAAGGAATGAATTTGCGAGACCCCGTAAATGGATCGATACAATGGAATATGCTGACTGGTTTAAATCAAGCCATGCGTTATCGCAAAAATCAAAATCAATTTGATCCAGAAAATGAAGGTTTCGGACAAGTGGGCGGGGTAACTTATGTCGGGGTGAGGCCTGACGAATTTAATCCAGGGACAAGAATTAAAACCCAATGGGCTAACCGAAGTTATCAATGGGGCTATAGTCTTCAACAGGTACTTCCCAAGCAAAATGGATGGTCTGCGTTGGGACTTGTTTCCGCGCGTGACGGTTTGAGTGGCTTGACCCAGGGGAATAGTTACAAGGCGTGGGGCGGTTTGATTTCCATTGAAAAGCAGCTCCCTAATGAAATTAGTTTAGGGCTCATGGCGGCTTATGCTCCCGTAACCAGGGGGATGAAGGCTCCGCTAACTCGAGAAGTGTTGAATTTGAAAGGCCACCGCTATAACCCCAATTGGGGATGGCAAAACAATCATTGGCGCAATTCTAGAGAGCGATTCAGCCGGATACCCATAGCGGTATTTAGTCTTTATGGCCCGCAGCACGCCTCAATGAAATGGGCGATCCAACTGGGTGCAGTCTCTGGGGTGTTTGGACAAAGCCGTCTCAATTATTCCTCGGGAGCGAATCCATTGGGCAATCATTACACCAAAATGCCGAGTTATTTTTTGAGTCAAAATCAGCTCACTTCTTATGACTATTATCGTTCCTATATAAGCCGGCAAAAGTTTCAATCTGATGGACAAATCGCTTGGCCGGAACTCTATGCGGCAAATCGTTTGCGGCCTTTAGGGGACAGTCAATATTTGATTCAAAATGAGACGAGTAGGCTCAAAGAGTATCAGGTGCAATGGAATTTTAATTGGCGCATTAATCAAAGCCAAAATCTCAGCGTTAACCTATCAGGTCGTTGGATTGAGCAGCGGCGCTATGCTGAGATTTCCGACTTGTTAGGGGGTGGGTTTTACCTGGATCGCAATAATTTCTATCAAGGCACTGATCCATCTGGGCAGTGGAACAACCTCGATTCAGCAGAGCAAGCTTTGGTAAAGGGCGATAAAATAGAGTATGATTACAGTTTGTTTGGGCAGTTCTACAGCGGTTTTGCACAATATAGCCACGCATTGAAGCAAGGTCAAATTGCCATGAGTCTGGCGATCGACCGCAGTAGCTCGAAGCGGGTGGGACATATGCGGCATGGTATTTTTCATCAGGCGGGGGCTTCCTTAGGCCCGAGTGACGTTGAATTTCATCATGCGTTTAGAACTAAGCTTTATTGGGCCCATTATTGGCGCCCTAAACTCAGCAGTCAGGTTGCTATAGTCTATGATCAAGAATTGCCATTATTGGAGCAGACCTTTGTTTATTCGCGCTACCATAATGCCCGAAACGACATTAATCGCCCCCCTGAGCTCATGGGACTTTTCGGGCAGTTGAGGTATCAGTCTCTGGGATTTGATTTGGTGATCAGGCCCTATGGGCACTATCAGAGATACGGCCGGCAAAACGGATTTTTTTATTCTGACCAGGTCCTTAGCTCACCAGAAAAAAGCGGTTTGGTTCAGCAACATTTATCGAACCTCAGTCAATTGGGTGTGGGAATCCGCTCGGGAATAAAGGTCGTGATGGGCGAACGTTTGACCTGGACTGTGGCGCATATCATGAGTAGCCATCGCTATACAGGAAGGGGGAAACTATTTCTCTCAGGGACTAATCTTGTTCAGGAGCAGTCTCCAAATTTAGCGGCCGCTGCGAGCCGTGTTCTTAGCGATGACTTTTTCGTAGAAAAAGGAAATAATCCTTTAAATATCACTTATGGTCCTGTAATCTCAGACCTTGATCGTTTGGGTGCTCGTGATGTTTTTATCAATTCATATCGCCCATCAACGGGGCCTCAGCAGATTCTGCACACAAGCTTAACCTATCGGGATCCTTCCTTTTGGTGGGCCGGAATTGTTTGGTCACATTTCTCAGATCGATACGTTGGGTTGAGCGCACTGAGACGAAGTGAGGATGCTTTTTTTCAGAATTCAAATGAATTAGGCCCAATGGCCTTGGGGGACCTCAGTTCGTTATGGCGACAAGAGAAACTTCCTGCGGTGACCCTCACTTCAATAAAAATGGGGGTGTCGTGGCGCTTAAAAGAGTCCTTCATGAGCATTTTTGCCTCGGTACAAAATCTTTTTGATCGACCGTTTGTCTCTGGTGGTTTTGAGAGTTCGAGAAAGGTCTATCTCCCTGATTTGTCCCAAGACCAACAGCGGCCCTACGGCCCACTCTTTGGAAATAAATATTTTCCCGGCCTTGGCCGCAGTTATTACCTCACCTGTTCATTAAACTTTTAAATATGTTATTTAATTCAATTAAACAATGGCTTATTCTTAGCCCAATTTTATTTAGTTCTTGTGTCGAAAACCAGTGGGTTCCGCCAGAAAAATTACACGAGCCATTTGTTCGGCCTGCGGAAGAGCTGATCTTGACGATTAATGATTTATTGGGTTTATATCAGCAACAAATAGCTTTAGAGGACAATCCTATATTAGATTTAAACGCACACTCATCTAAGTTTCTAACGGGGGTTGTGATATCGAGTGATGCATCGGGAAATTACTACAAGGAACTCGTTATCCAAGATCGGGCAGAGAATCCAAGTGCTGGTTTGAGAGTTTTGGTCGATCACCCATCTTTAAGTGATCGTTTTGCGCCCGGTCATCAGATTTATATTGCCTTGCAGGGCCTTGACCTCGGGCCCGATCAGGAAATGTTGACCCTAGGGATAGAAGATGGTGGAAGAATAAAGGCCTTTGATCTTGATCAAGACTACGGCTCCAGGGTGATACGTGACACGCTAATCCAACCGATTGTCCCGAAAATTTTGCCGCTGGCGGCACTTGATCGGTCTATGATGAATCAATGGATCATGATTGAGGATGTCCAGTTTCATCGGGCCTTGGTGAGCGGTCAGAATATTGAGACATTTGCCGCTGGGGAAAATGACCGATATGATGGAAATCGGCTGATTGAGTCTTGCCTAGGGTCCGATCAGTTGATACTGCAAACCAGTGTTTTTGCCAATTTTCAAACACAAAAACTTCCGCAAGGACGAGGATTTCTCCAAGGAATATTGCAGTATGATTATTATGGAGAATATCCAGTTTTGGTGATCAATCGTGCTGAGGATGTGGTGATGGAATCGCCGCAACGATGCGACCCAGAGGTCCTTCAATGCACAGATCCGGAGGGTTCGTCACGACTTTTTCAACGATATGATTTTGAAAATGTGGAGGATTTGGAAGGACTTATAGCCGCTGGTTGGCGCCTTGTCTCCAATACATCAAATCCATTGTGGGATTTCGGAACTTACTCTGGGAACCGTTATCTTTTAATCGATGGGAGAGAAAGCGACTCAGATACCTTGAGGACCAAACTCATTAGCCCAGTGATTGAGATACCTGCTCAAACGCAGGAGCTCACTCTTGAGTTAGACGTCCAGGTCAATTTCGCTCAAGGCATACCGTTGTCTTTGTATATTGGACAAGTTCAGCAGGACCAGATAAATTGGACTCTGTTAGATTATACTATGCCCATTGGGCCAGCGAATACTTATGGAAGCTTCCAGACAGTAGGGCCGATCAGCATAAACTGTATCGCCTCACCTCTTGTATTAGGGCTTGATTATAGCCAGTTATCAGAGTATGATCGCACGCGTTACCACCTTGACAATATTGAATGGCGGGTGTGGCCTTAAACCTTCATGATTTCCGCTTCTTTATTGCTGAAAATCTGATCGATTTTTTGGATGTGCTTGTCGGTAAGTGCTTGAATATCGACTTCGAGATTCTTTTTTAAGTCCTCAGAGATATCAAGCGCTTTGATTTCATTATTGGCATGCTTGCGTTCGTTGCGTATACCGACCTTGGCATCTTCAGCCTCGGCTTTGGCTTGCTTGGCTAAATCTCGTCTGCGCTCTTCGGTAAGGGGCGGAACACTGATAATTACACTCTCGCCATTGTTCATCGGGTTGAACCCGAGATTGGCTATCATGATCCCTTTTTCGATTTCTGTAATCAAGGACTTTTCAAAGGGCTGTACAGTTATGGTCATCCCATCCGGGGTATTGATATTCGATACTTGATTGAGTGGTGTAGGGTTGCCGTAATATTCAACCATAACGCCATTAAGCATCGCTGGTGAGGCTTTGCCTGCGCGTATAGTCGTGTATTTTTTCTCCAAATGAACCAATACTTTACCCATAGCCTCGTGGGCTGAGTCAACGATAAATTCTATCTCTTCTTCCATGATAAATGACTTTTTAAAACGCTTAACGAACCGTAGTTCCTATTTGTTCTCCTGAGAGTAAACGCTGCAAATTTCCTGGTGTATTCATATCGAAAACCACAATGGGTAATTCGTTTTCTTGGCTTAAGGTAAAGGCTGTTGTGTCCATAACATTCAACCCGCGCTTGAGCACATCGGCAAAGGATATGTGATCAAATTTTGTGGCCGTAGCGTCCTTTTCTGGATCACTTGTGTAAATACCATCGACACGAGTTCCTTTGAGAATCACATCTGCCTCAATTTCAATGGCCCGTAATACGGCAGCGGAATCTGTTGTAAAATAAGGATTTCCGGTTCCCCCGCCAAAAATTACCACGCGTCCTTTTTCAAGATGGCGTACAGCGCGACGTCTAATAAATGGCTCTGCGATTTCATTCATTTTGATCGCACTTTGAAGTCGAGTTTGAACTCCTTCGTTTTCTAAAGCACTTTGCAAGGCCAGACCATTAATCACCGTTGCCAGCATCCCCATATAATCTCCTTGTACGCGGTCCATGCCACCACTCACTCCTGAAACCCCGCGAAAAATATTACCACCACCGATCACCAGTGCGACTTGTACGCCAGAATCAACCGCCGCTTTTATGTCTTGAGCATAAATTTTTAGTCGACTTGGATCAATTCCATATTGTTGACTTCCCATTAGAGCTTCTCCGGAGAGTTTAAGTAAGATGCGTTTATAGGTCATAGTGGTAATTTTCAATGACAAAAGTAATTAAAAATTGTGGATCCATAGGGTGTAAAAAAACCGCCAAAAGGAGCCTTTTGGCGGTTTGAAAATTGTATTCTGTTTTGAATTACACCAAAGACACGCGCTCGAATGAAACCACAGATACATCCCCTTTGCTGGCGACGTATTGGGCGACATTCATTTTGTCATCCATGATGAAGTTTTGATCCAAAAGACATTTCTCTTGATCTAAAGTAGTATTGTCTGCGATGAAGCGCTCAAGTTTCCCTGGAAGGATTTTATCCCAAATTTGCTCAGGCTTGCCTTCTGCTTTTAATTCTGCTTTAATTGCTTCCTCTGCCTCAGCCAATACAGCGTCTGTAAGTTGCGCACGAGAGATATACTTTGGAACGTTTTTCAAGGTTTTTCCTAAGCGTCCGAGTTCGATATTGTCTTTTTCAATAACAGCAATTCGAGCCTCAGTTTCTGAAGCGACAAATTCTGGATCGAAATCTTTGTAAGAAAGTGTTGTTGCGCCCATAGAAGCTACCTGCATTGAAACACTTTTACCGAGCTCAGCAGCACCGTCAATGGCGCTGGAAAGCCCTACTAGGGCACCGATTTTATTTCCGTGGATGTAAGATCCAACGAAAGGTGCCTCAAGGGTTTTGAATCCACCGATTTCGATTTTTTCGCCGATAACCCCGGTTTGTTCAGTCAATTTTTCTTGAACAGTCATTCCTTCAAAATCCGAAGCCAAAAATTCTTCCAGGCTGCTCGTACCTAAAGCAACTTCAGCTAAAGCTTGAGCAAGCGCGATGTAAGTATCGTTTTTAGCAACGAAATCAGTTTCACAGTTCAAAGAAATAATCACTCCTTTATTGCCTTGGTCGTTTACCTTAGCAATAACTGCGCCTTCACTGGAATCGCGGTCTGCACGTTTTTCGGCAATTTTTTGACCTTTTTTGCGCAGCACTTCGATAGCTTTGTCAAAATCACCTTCGGCCTCAACCAAAGCTTTTTTGCAATCCATCATTCCTGCACCAGTTTTTTGTCTTAATTCGTTTACCTGAGCGGCTGTAATTTGTGCCATTTTTTTAATTTTTATAGTCGCCTCAAGGTTTTTAGACCCAGAGGCGTTTTTGGTTAAAAACTATAATGATTGATAATTATTCTTCTTCAGTGCTTGCTGGAGCAGCAACTGCGGCAGCACGTTTGCGGGGCGCCTTAGTTTCTGCTTTTACGACTTCTGTATTCTCGCTTTCATCTTGAGCTCCACCGGCTTTGCGCTCTGCCAATCCTTCAATGATGGCATTGGTTACGCTGGTCATGATGTTGTCAATGGACTTGGAGGCATCATCGTTCGATGGAATTACATAATCAATAGGACGTGGGTCACTATTGGTATCGACCATAGCAAAAATAGGAATGTTCAATTTCTGAGCTTCTTTAACGGCGATGTGTTCACGCGTTGTGTCCACAATAAATAAGGCCCCTGGAAGACGACTCATGTCAGTGATAGAACCAAGGTTTTTCTCGAGTTTCGCACGAAGACGATCTACGGCCAAGCGCTCTTTCTTAGAAAGCGTGTTGAAGGTTCCGTCTTGTTTCATGCGATCGATAGAGGCCATTTTCTTAACGGCCTTACGAATCGTTACGAAATTGGTCAGCATACCACCGGGCCAGCGCTCAGTGATGTAAGGCATATTGGCATTCTTTGCTTTTTCAGCAACGATGTCTTTAGCCTGTTTTTTTGTGGCGACAAAAAGAATTTTGCGTCCACTTGCTGCGATTTTCTTCAAAGCTTCGTTCGCTTCTTCGATTTTAACAGCAGTTTTGTAAAGATTGATGATGTGGATCCCGTTGCGCTCCATATAAATGTAAGGCGCCATGTTCGGATTCCATTTGCGGGTAAGGTGTCCAAAGTGTACACCTGCGTCAAGTAGATCCTTGACTTCAATTGTATTTGCCATTTCTGAAATAGTTTACGTTCTGTCAGATAGCAATGAATTAGTGGTCATTCCACAAAAAGGAAATCGCCTGATCCATTTAGATGCTAAACTAGCACTCGACGGCAATCGAGTTGACAGCAAATTAAAATAATAAATGAAGAACAAAAATATCGTCCCGCAGTTGCGGGACGATAAAAGTTGTGTTGTATTAACGCTTGGAGAATTGGAATTTCTTTCTCGCTTTCTTTTGACCAAATTTCTTACGCTCAACCATTCTTGGGTCACGAGTCATAAGTCCTTCTGCTTT
>DDCS01000065.1 GCA_002335345.1 Flavobacteriaceae bacterium UBA2000
TCAGAATTTGGGGGGACTATTGCCTTAGGGGCCCTTGTTTCTATTACCCTTCTATTTGCCATGCTCGCAAATTTACTTTTACTGCCCTCTTTACTGCTTTCACTAGAAAGGAGTATTGCCAATAAGCAAACGCTTCTCAAGCCGGCATTAGAAATTTTGACCGAAACCGATGAAGAAGTAAAGGCCATGACTCAAGAAGAATTCGAGGACAGACCGAAGAAATAAATTATCTTTACCCTCATAACGATTATACCCATGCAAGAGCACGTAATTTCTCATATTTTGGCCATGGACCCTAGTATAAACCCGGTAACTGTTTCGGGTTGGGTACGCGCATTTCGTAGCAATAGATTTATCCAGATTAATGATGGGTCTACTTTGCACAACCTTCAATGTGTGGTAGATTTTGAATCCTTCGACGCAGAACTCCTCAAGTCAATTACCGTAGGGGCAGCCATTAAAATCTCTGGTCCCCTTGTCGCCAGTCAAGGGCAAGGCCAAACTATAGAGATTCAAGTTCAGTCCATCGACATTCTGGGAATTGCAGACCCCGAAGA
This sequence comes from Flavobacteriaceae bacterium UBA2000, assembly GCA_002335345.1. Taxonomy (GTDB): domain Bacteria; phylum Bacteroidota; class Bacteroidia; order Flavobacteriales; family Flavobacteriaceae; genus BACL21. The sequence goes on from DDCS01000065.1 coordinate 558, forward strand.
AGTTAAATTAACCATTCTAAGTCCAAAACGACATAGCTTGGAAACCCTAAGAGAACAAGCCCATCTTCGTGTGCGCACGAATACTTTTGGCGCTGTAATGCGCTTAAGGTCCAAGCTGGCCTTTGCGGTCCATCAGTATTTTCAAAACAACGGATTCAACTATATGCACACCCCGATCATCACGGGCAGTGACGCGGAAGGCGCTGGTGAAATGTTTCGTGTAAGCAGCTTGTCGGCCGGAAATGCACCAAAAAATGAAGACGGTCAGGTGGACTTCAGCCAAGATTTCTTTGGTAAAGAAACCCACTTAACGGTTAGCGGACAACTCGAAGCCGAGACCTATGCCATGGGACTGGGCAAGGTCTATACTTTTGGCCCGACCTTTCGCGCTGAAAACTCTAATACCTCGCGCCATTTAGCTGAGTTTTGGATGATCGAACCGGAAGTCGCCTTTAATGACTTACACGACAACATGGATTTGGCAGAGGACTTTATCAAATTTGTCGTACGCTATGCCCTAGAGCACTGTAGTGATGATCTCGACTTTTTAGAAAAGCGCCTTTTAGAAGAAGATAAAGCAAAACCACAGGATCAACGCAGTCCTATGCCCCTAAAAGAAAAATTAAACTTTGTGCTTGAGCACAATTTTATGCGCGTAAGCTATACTGAGGCTATTGATATTTTGAAGAATTCCAAGCCCAACAAAAAGAAAAAGTTCAAATATCCCATCGAAGAATGGGGCGCAGACTTACAAAGCGAACACGAGCGTTACTTAGTTGAGAAACACTTTGAGTGTCCCGTGATCTTGTATGATTATCCTGCAAAAATTAAAGCCTTTTATATGCGCCTCAACGATGACGGTAAAACGGTACGGGCCATGGATGTGCTGTTTCCCGGTATTGGTGAAATCGTAGGCGGATCTCAACGTGAAGAACGCTACGATGTGCTGAAACAAAAAATGTTGGCTATGGACATCGACCCAGAAGAACTCTACTGGTATCTGGATCTTAGAAAATTTGGCAGCTGTGTCCATAGTGGATTTGGATTAGGCTTTGAAAGACTGGTTCAATTTGTTACGGGCATGGGGAATATACGTGATGTCATTCCTTATCCACGCACCCCGGGTAGCGCCCATTTTTAGAATTGGCACGAAATTGGCTATAATTTGAGTACCGGCGCAAGCCAACCGTATTTTTGTTAACTTTAGGTAATGCCCTAGCGATATGCTCAAACAGCAATTTCAATTAAAACTCTCACAAAAGCTCTCGCCCCAGCAGATTCAGCTCATGAAGCTGATTCAGTTGCCGACTCAAGCTTTTGAACAGCGCGTTGCCCAAGAACTCGAAGAAAATCCAGCGCTAGAGGGGGGAAAAGAGCAGTCTGATTCAGAGGATTATCAAGAGGATCCTTATGACACCTATGACCAAGAGGGTACAGAAATCATAGAGACCGATATCAATGTCGATAATTATCTCAGTGATGATGAGATTCCAAGCTATAAGCTCAGCGCCAACAATTATAGTGCCGATGATCAAGAAAGAGAAACGCCCTATGCCTCTGGGACTTCTTTTTATCAATACCTAACTGAACAACTCAACACTTATCAGCTCTCGGATGAACAAATGCAAATGGCCCTGTTTCTAATTGGTTCCTTGGATGATAGTGGTTACCTCAGGCGCAGTATTGATGACCTGGTCGATGATCTTGCGTTTACTCAAAACATTTATACCGACCACAATACCTTATTATGGGTTTTACACTTAGTTCAAGATTTAGACCCTGCCGGTGTTGGCGCGCGTAATTTACAAGAATGCTTAGTCCTACAACTAGAGCGTAAAACGGCTTCTTCTGCGGCCCAAAAAGCGCTTGTGATGGTTCAAGAGCACTTCGATGCCTTTTCAAAGAAACATTACGACAAACTCATTCAACGACTGGGTTGGGATGAAGAAGCGCTTAAAAACGCCATTCACGAAATTGAAATACTCAACCCCAAACCGGGCAGCACCTATTCAGGACAAAATCGCCTGATTGAAACTGTGGTCCCTGACTTTTCCATCCGAATAGAAGAGGGTAGTTTAGCATTGACCTTAAACGGCCGCAATGCTCCAGAATTACATGTTTCACGCAGTTATTCTGAAATGCTAAAAGGCTATAAGGAGGCCGTACAACACTCCAAAGCGCAAAAGGATGCGGTAATGTTTATCAAGCAAAAACTTGATGCGGCTCAGTGGTTTATTGATGCGATTAAACAAAGACAACACACGCTTTATGTAACCATGAGTGCCATCATGAACCGGCAAAAGGATTATTTTTTGAGTGGTGACGAACGCCAGCTGCGGCCAATGATTCTCAAAGATATTGCCGATGAGATTGGGATGGATATCTCTACGGTATCGCGCGTGGCCAATAGCAAATATGTCGATACCCCTTATGGCACAAAATTAATCAAGGAGTTCTTTAGCGAATCCATGAAGAACGATCAAGGGGAAGATGTCTCAACCCGAGAGATTAAGACCATCTTGGCCAGTATGATCGAAGAGGAAGACAAACGCCGGCCCCTTACTGATGATAAGTTAGCCCAAGTCCTTAAGGACAAAGGGTACCCCATTGCCCGACGTACCGTGGCCAAGTATCGAGAACAACTCGATGTCCCAGTGGCTCGATTGAGAAAAGTATTGTAAGCCCAATGGTCCAGCCTTGGTATATTAATACAAGTCAATTTATCGGGAATTATCTAGGGCATCCGCTGTTTATGCCCTTATACGCTTATGGGTTTTATTGTTTGACGGCTCATAGCGAACATCAGCTTAAAGGGAGTTGGGTGGATTTTATTGTAATTTTTTTATTGCTTGTGGCGTTTCCCCTAATGGTCTATCCTATTTTACGAAAGGGGAATAAAGTTCAAAGTATTCACTTAAAAAATGTCCAAGAACGTATTTGGCCCTTGGGCATCAATCTCGTGCTTTGGTTCAGTATCATTTATTATTTTACGCTAATCACTCCAGTGTTTCAGGCGTCCAAGGGTAACAACGCCCTGGCTCTGGTGGTGTTCTTTCTCGGGGGGGCACTCAGTATTTTAACCGCAATGATTATGGCTATTTTAAGTCATAAAAGTAGCTTGCATATGATGGGGATTTCGGGTTTAGTGACGTATTTAAACCTGACAGACCTCTATGATTTGAATCTCATTTCAGAGGCACGTCTGCTCCCAATAGCCTTAGGCATGATGGCTATATTTTGGGTAGGTGTTGCGCGATATAACGCAAAAGCCCATAATATTGTAGAATTGGTTACCGGATTTGGTGTCGGTACTCTTTCACAAGTTTTGGCCTTGAGTCTAGCCCTAAATCTCTAACAAATAGGCTCTCCGCAGCGGGCCTTTGACTTAAAACGCTACGGCCGCGGGGACCCTACGCGATACCTTTATAAAATATAAAACATAATCCCCAGCTTGATCGGGCGCAGACCAATGGACTGCTGGGAAACACGATCTTCTACATCGAGCAAAAGCGGATTCAGTCCCCATTGAACCTGGGCGTTAAATATTCCGTAACCAAAGGAAAGAGTCGCATACCAAATACCCTTGCGCAATTGCGACAATTCAGTAAGGGTTTCTGAAGCCTCTGGACCCTTAAAAACCGTTTTAGAGACCAGATGTTGACTCCACTTCACTCCGGCATACAAGCGCCAAAATTTATAACTTTGAGCCTCTGAGGTTCGCCATCTTATTTCTAATGGAAATTCCACAGTCGTCAGTTGAAGGCTATTGACCTCAATTGCACTTGGGCTCTGCTCTATCGTCCATGTGGGCAGTCCTTCTTGACTGGATTGCGCAATGATATTTTGACCATAACGGTCATACCCCAGGCCGATCCCTGTTCCTAAAGCCCAATTGCCTTTTGGGGTTACGGGCCAATCACGAATAAATCCAAAGTGAATTCCACCGATAAGCCCACGCGTAGCGACCTCCTGGGGCACATCAGATAAAAGGTTGTAGCTCAGGGCCAAATAAAACTGATCCTCTCGATAAAATTCGTCTTCTATAGTCTCAAAGACGCTTGTCTCTTGGGCGATCAAGGTCCAAGGCGTCAAGCAGAAGACTGATATAATAAACCTTACAAGAACAACCGAATTAATCGTTCGATGAAGGTCCTTTATGCTAAACCCGACTCCGTTCATTAATTATATGCTTTAGACAAAAAAAGCCTCTTTACAGAGGCTTTTTTATTGTTATAGACTAGAGCACTAGTAAGATTCCAGTGCATTTCCAGGCGTGGTAATATAGATTAATTTCAAAAGATTCTGCTCTCGCAATTCTTGTTTGATGTCAGAGACCAAACCTGTGTTTGTTTCTCCATCAACCTTTAAGGCAATCATAATCTTGTCCTGTAATTCAGGGCGAAGTTTACGACGGTATTCTTCTAGGGCAAACTTAATATTCCCCACGTCCATATACTTGTCTCCGATTTGGATTTTGGCTTCCTTTCCATACTTCTCATATCCCGGTCCTGGTTTACCAGCAAAGATGAATACAGAACGGTCCTTTTGAAGCTTTTCTACCTGATCTCCTTTTGGCAAACGCTGCATTACGAGCAGGTTACTGTCACGCAAAACAGTGACAACCATAAAAAAGAACAACAACATAAAAACGATATCGGGCAAAGATGCTGTAGAAATCGCTGGTAGGTCACCACTTTTTTTCTTCTTAAATTTTGACATGTCTTAAGGTTTTATTTACCTGACTTTCTTGGCTCAGCCTCAGAAAGCTTAAGTGGAATTAGCTCTTGTACTTCTTTGAGTTGCTCCTGTATTAGGTCCTCGCGCTCTCCAGTAATCTGGCCCTCGTCAATACCTTTTTTCATTTCCGTAAAATCCCAACCAAAAAGGCGTTGAGATTCACGATTACGCAAGGTATTGTAGGCGGCTACCAACTCATTTTGTACCGAGATATACATTTCGTAAGAAGTCAAGCGGTCATTTTGCACAGAGATTACTGCCTTTTGCGGGTTATCTGAAGACTCAGCAGAGCGCTTCCCCTTACAATAGTTACAGTATTCTGGAGAACCGGCAGGAGCACCACCATTGTCAAGAAAGTCGATAGCTGCTTGACGCAAGTCTTTTAACTCCATTAGTTCATCCTCCACCAACAATTGATCACTTTTATTCACGTTAACGATAAACAAGTTTTTTTGCTTGATCACAACGTCCAATTCTTCTTCAATAGGGGGTGGCAACTGACGAGCAATTCCCTTGTCCTTCTCAATGGTGGTCGTCACCAAAAAGAAAATCAACAAAAGAAAGGCAATGTCTGCCATTGA
>DDCS01000109.1 GCA_002335345.1 Flavobacteriaceae bacterium UBA2000
CCCGCATCCTCAACAGGTGCGGGGTTTTTTACGCCTGAAACCCCCGTCATTGCTGTGAATCATATGTTGAAGGTTGCGAAAAGGAAAAAAAATGAAAAACGGCAAAATCGTAAGGCAATTTTCACATCATGCCTTTAAGGAGCTGAAAGCAGCTCTTGGGGTAATCAAAGAAAACAGGAGGCATGGAAAGGTTTTTGTGCCAAGGCGCTACGACAACATGTTGAAGTCGACTGAAGCAAATCAAAAAATTGACTTTGGCGTTGGCGTGTATTACGATATGCTTGAAATGAAATGGTTTTGTCGCATATACCCCAAAAAGGACAGTCCGCTCGAAATCAAAAGCCTGAAGGCTCTAGGTTCAAAGAAACGGGTGTTTGTGTCGAACAATACATGGGAAATGAGAGGCGGACAACTCACTCCGAAGTACATCGGTTTTTTTTTTTTTGACCAAACAATGGAACAATTATGACCCCAAGTGACCTTGACGAAGTGCTACTTTCTGCGTTGCCAGTGTTAATTTGTATTGCATCTCCGAGATGTTTCTTCTATGCACGTCGATGGATATATATTACACGTGTTTAGCGCGAAGTGAGCGGTAAATATTAGCCTTGTTGCCTAATAAAAGATGATTTTCATCATTGATCAATAGGAAAAACTAGATAGTACCGGAGCTGCATTTCCTTCGTCTAAGTAGAATAAAAATGGAAATCCAGAGTTGTACCCATCTAACATTACACTGCACGTCACGAAGCCATCTACTTGATTCAGGACTGACGATAATCGGGAATATCCAATGGAGAAGAGAAAAGTTGAATCGGTGTCTTGCACCCAACTGTTTGTCCAATCTCCATTAGGATCTGGATTAGTCAAGCTGTAATCAGCACCAGTAATGTCAATGCCACGCGCGATTAAATCGACATTGTCAACGCTAGAAAGATTTTTTCCAGTGACTTTGATGATATAATTCTCGTTGTCCACCTCAGCTTGTTTGTACAGCATGGTGTATCCGTTGATTTCATACGCTGTGTTCCCGGGGTGATTTGAACTGTATACTCTGTAACTAGAGATCCTTTGGCTATTTTCGATTCGAGTGAGATCTGCACGAAAAGTTTGTAGCGTATCCATTAATTTACTCAAATCAAGGTTGATCGAGAGATGATTGTTGTCGAGTAAAACGGTGTCTACTTGGCTGATAGCTGATGTAGTAAATACTATAAGCAAGACGGTTATTAAGTGTTTCATATTGAATTAAATGAGTGCTCAATTATTTTTTAATGGACAGTTTCGTCAGCATCGTCTGAATCGGTGTTGTCAGACACATAATGATCGGGTTGATCGCAGGTATTGATTGGAACATTTGGGTCACCATAGCCATCACCATCATCATCAAGATACCAAGTATTATAGGTGCATGCACTATTGTTTATATCGTCATAAGTACAAGCGTCTAAATCGTCACACTCGTCACCACTGTATATGACCCATACTCCTTCGGTTCCGTCTTCAGATAATGGCGTGGGAGAGCATGTTACCTCAAATACAAGGCCATCGCCCAGCCCATCAAGATCCAGATCTTTGTAGAATATGGGACTAAACCAGCCGACACATTGGAGGCCACCATTTTCTTGCGATTCTGCAAAGATATTTTGTTCATAATCAACATATGAACCGCTATGGTCAGCGCATCTGTCAAATCCATTTTGTTCATAGCAGACATAAGAATTTTGATCGTTAATGTCAAAACTCAAGGTGTCGCTGACATTGATGAAATCGTATGCGTTAATTTGGTCTTCAATCAAAGCATTTCTGAAGCTTGGATAGGCCGGATCCAATTCATAGAACAAACCGTTTTCAGATACTCCTTCATTTGCTTGGTAAGCCATATTGATTTGATCGCTGAATGTTTGGAATGCCTTTATTTCGCCATACTCACGAGCCCCAGGGCTCCCGTTTGGTAATGTATCACTTGCGAATGCCCTGTAATAGTAGGTTTGATGAGGGTCCAATCCAGTGATCTCCGATTCAAACATGTTGTAAGAAGTTATTGTTTGAACGGTATCCGCCAGCACTTCATTCGGAGACGTCAAGTCTTGATTTACCGAAAACTCAAAACCTTGAACGAAAGACGAGTCTTGGGTAAGTTTACCTCTCAGCTTTGCTGAAGTCATTTCAGCAATTACCTCTTTGGTCAAAACCCAAGAACTAAATTGACTTTCATCTTCAAAATCAACAGGAGAAGGCAGGCTTTGTGCCACGATATATTCCGCAGAATCTGGAGAGTTTTCAAGTTCTCTCTTAATTCTTCTTGCGTAGACAAAATCTGATTGGTAGAGGCAAATGAATGCATTGTAATATGTGTAACCAGGACTATCGCCTGAGCTCACCCTTTGTTTCCTGAAGTAATCTTGGACTACACCGAATAGCAGGCATTCACTGCAAGACTCGTCAAGTCTAATTAAATCAGATGGGAAAGGCTCTACTAAGCTCTCATTGGGGTCGACATCACCGATTACGGCACCATGTAAGTACAAGTTTTCTTTCAAAACCATGGAATGAAAGCCTCTTGAAAGTGTGTTACTTCCATCCAGAACCACAATTCGATGATTCTCAACATTAGCCTCTAATCCGTCTAGCGTGCTTTCGTTTTCTGGGTCATCTTCGATGTAGTCTATCACGTTCATATCAATAACTGGCTTACCCAGATTCCCCTCATCGAGATTGGCAAATTCATTATAATCATAAATGAATGTGCGGAAAAGACCATCTCCATCAGCGTCCATGTCTCCAAAGACTTTACGGAGAGCGAGGGAGTCAAAATTCAACACCCATGCCATCTTAGAGTTGAACAAGGCATCACTCTCCACGCCATCTTTCAAGAAGCTGTCAATAAATGTGTCGCCCGCACTTAATGTGTCTCCATCTTCGAAGTTATTGTAGAACAAAGAAGGCATGTCGAATGAGCCAGCGGTATCGGAGTCTATCCATTCCATATTTTCTTTATCCCAGTCAAAAATAATTGTTGAATCTACGACAGCAGTGTCAGGTTCGAGTGGGTTAGGATTGATGCAAGTCAATTTCGGCCACCATTTGGCTTCGTCATTTATGAGAGCTACCGAATCTGCAAAATCAAAAAAGTTCGAACGATCAGCATGCCATGTTTTGTCCATAGCGTTCCATTGCACAACAATCACATTTCTCTTGCAAACGCCAAAAGTTTCATCTGATTCTGTCGGACATTCTAGTGATTGAGGAAGAGCTTTGAGTTTGCTTTCTGTCTTGTATAATTCCCAGTGGTAGTCGTTAAGGCTATCAGCCCCCATGTTTCCCAACGACTCCAAATCGGCACCAGGAGCCAATGTAAGAGCGTTGTCATAATCCATATTAGGACCATCGTTCCATGGATCGAGTAAAGAGCTCAGGCAATCATCACATTCGTCAAAATCAAGGTCTCCACAGTGATGGTTGTCGTAGGGATTTGGATCATTAACCTGCATTGCAGTGCGGTGCCAATTAAAATCTTTTTGACTTGCACCGAAGAGCTCTTCTGAGCTTAACTCAGACAAGTTTAGAGTAACGGTATCCTTTCCAAATATGAATTCTTTGTTCGTGCTAGGAGTGTAATTTGCGAATGCAACGATGTCTTGGCTATGCAGCAAGAGGGTGTCCAGTGCGCCTTNNCCCATCCAAACGGCCATCACCATCGATATCGAGATCAAGGTGATATGCTAAAGAATCACCATTGAAATCTACGTTATCGCAAAGCCCATCTCCGTCGTAGTCAACACCATCATCACTAGGGTTGTCAGTTCCAGAGCTACAATCATCACAGCCATCTCGGTCGAAATCTCGGCATGAAAATTCATTAAAGTCGTCCCAATCATTCAGATTCAAACATCCGTCACCATCGATGTCATTGTCCAATGAATTGCAAATTCCATCACTGTCATAGTCATCTAAACCGTTATTGGCTCCATAAATCGCCGCCAGGTTTTTGAGTGAATCTCCTTCGAGGGATTCACTGCTAACGGCAAAAGTAGAACTGGTTAAAGGGTCAATTAACTCAATTGAATTAATGGCATCGGTTAAGGCTGTTAGTTTTAGTAGGGAGAATTCTGAGTGAACTGCTTCGCCATCCCAAATTGCGAGGGTTGCGTCTTTTATGTTGGTAGTTGTATAGTCACCCGCGTTCGCATTGTACTTATTTAGCAAGTGACTGTTTAGGTATGCTGTAGCGTAACTCAGCCAGTTTTGAATACAAGCATCACAGGGTAAGGAGTCTACGTCAGTGTCAGTGTTCACTCCGTTATCACAAAACATTGGGTTTTTGCTCATTGAGACGCCAAAGTACACTGGCTCGTCACCATCGACTACTCCGTCGTTGTCATCATCTGGGTCGGAAAAATCGCACATTCCATCGCGGTCAAAATCATCTCCATCATTAAAGGAATTAGGACCATTGCTATATAGAAACTGGTTAGTTCCATCAGGCTGCGTTTCGAAAGTAATTTGTGTATTGGAGCAATCATCGCATGCGTCATTGTCCAAAGAATAACATTCCTGAGTGTTTAAATCATTACAATCATAAAACCGAATGAAAGCCAATTCTTGCTCTGTGGTGTCAACGTAAATGCTATCCACGATTTCGTTGAGATCACACAGATCGTTGGCGTTGGTATCATATGCTTCAAAATTACCATTCGATGCTTCGGCATCTGGGTGCCTCTCGGCTAAGTCTCCATCGGCATCTAAATCATTATAATCACAAGTTAAATCCTTGTCAAAATCTAAAGTTTTGCATCGGACATAACGAACTCCGTCTACGTTTAGGCAGGTATTATTGGTCGATGCATCTTCTGGATTGCTGAATGTGTCACA
>DDCS01000141.1 GCA_002335345.1 Flavobacteriaceae bacterium UBA2000
AGGGCGCCTACATTACTGGGGATTTGGTCATTAGTCCCTCTTTCTTGATAGCGACTAACATAACTGGCACCAAATCTCAAATCGCCGCGCGAGAAATTTAATTGCTGACCTAAGTCATAGTTAAGGTCATAACCATTAATGACCCCTTCGGTAAGCTCAAATCCATTGCGTTGTTGTCCCACCAAAGCGGTAAATGATACAAAGTTGTTCACGTTATATTTCACGCGAGCCCCTTGAATCGCAGAATTGATCCCTAATTGACGATCTTCCCAACTGCGTAAAATTAATCCACTACCAAATTGTTCGTAGAAATACCCGGCAGTAATATCCAGGTCTTGGAGTTTGGCATTTAAAAAGTAATAGGCAATTCCGTTATTGTTGTCAAAGGTCGGACTATATCCTAGCAGGGCCGAGGGGAGGTAACTTTCGTATTGCACCCCCGCGGTAAAATCACCAATATTATAATTGAGTTGTAAGTAATTATTGGAGCGAAAAGCGTCTTCTGGGGCGACAAACCCCGGGTCGGTATCTGAGAGTTTTAAGTCAGTATCGTCAAGCAGCCATTGGCTGTTTGATTCGTATCCCCCATAAAGATATCCTTGATTGTTTTGCCCCCAAAGTGGTATCAGGGCCAAAAAACAACTGGCGTAAAGTATTTTTTTCATCAAAATATAAATAAAGATTATTCTGCGTTAGCCAAAACCTGCTCGTAAAGCTCTAGCTCGGCTCCTGGTGTATAACCAGAATGGCGATAGATAATTTGCCCATTTTTGACCAAGACGGTCAAGGGTACAGTTGCAGCACCAAGTGCTCTTTTCACATCGTTATTTGTGTCTAATAAGATATTGTAGTCCCATCCTTTTCCATTAATCATCGGGCGGACACGACGCACAGTGCGGGCATCATCAATCGAAACCGCTATTAACGATACATTGGTTTCTTGTTGCCAATCCGTATAAATTTCACTGATTGCGTCGAGTTCTTTAATACAAGGGACACACCAGGTCGCCCAAAGGGATATTATAGTCAGTGGCGATTGACTGGCTTCCTTTACCAAAGAAGTGCTTTGCCCGTCGAGCGTTGCTAATGCAATGTCAGGAAGGGAATCCTGCGCTAATAAAGTACCACTTGTGAATAGGAGCAAACCGAGAATTAGATTTTTCATAAAAATGGACGTCTTTTGATTAAGTTTGGTAACAATATTAATGAAATTTTTGCCGTATTCATTGATTTTGCGCCAAGTCTTTGAATGCTTAAAAAAAATTCTCTTAGTGGGCATATAATTTTTGGCTATTTTAGCAATCAATCAGTAATCTAAATTTATCGATCTATGTCTTCAAATTTGCGCAATGTCTTCTTGTATTCTTTGGGAGTAGTTTTGTTTTATGCATGTAGTGAAAAGGAGGATTTTTCCAGCTTCAATACCAATACGGTAGAGCCGATTAATATCGGTTTAACCTATAGGGCAGCTTCCTTGCGCAATCAAGAAATTACCTTTCAGGTTTTTGATGAGGAATCCAATGAAATTGTAGACAATATTACCTTTTATGTCGATGGCAGTCCTATAATGGGCAATACGTTTAGCGCCGACCAAGAAGGGGTGTTCTCAGTTTATGCTGAATATGAGGATCAAGGAACCTTGTCGACTACGGATACGGAGAGTTTTTCTGTAGTCATACCGACCAAAAATGTACTTGTAGAGGACTATACGGGCACCTGGTGTGGTTATTGTCCCGCAGTGTCTGCCGCTGTTGATGCAGTGCAAGGGCTTACGGATCATATATCCATTGTGGCCTTGCACAATGGTGACGATTTATCATTGGCGATCGAACCGGATATTCGAGAAGGCCTCGGTGTGCCTTCAGGCTCGCCTCGTGCACGCATTGATAGAACCATTGTATGGGGATTGGGGACGCCTCCGGAATTTCCAACGGCTGATGTTTTGAGTCTTGCGGGTATCGATTCTCCAGTAGCCATCGGTTTGACCTCTAGTCTGAACGGACGCGCATTGAGTGTCAATGTATCGATCGCATCTGAGGAGGCCTTGTCCGATCACAAATTAGTCGTTTATTTAACTGAAGATGGACTCTTGCGCGATCAAACCAATTATTACGACAACGATCAAAGCAGTCCTTACTTCGGATTGGGTAATCCCATGGTGGATTTTGAACAAAAACACGTTTTACGCGCAGCGCTAACGGATGCTATTGGTGACCCCATACCGGCGCTAAATGCTTTGGCAGACTACAACACACAAATTAGTTACACGATCCCAGAAGATTTTGCCATAGACCAGTTACAATTGGTGGTCATGGTGGTTGATCAAAATAACCTTGCAGTCAATACGCAGCACGCGGCCATAGAGGAAACGATAATTTACCAGTAACCGAACATTCAGGCACAATACCTAGAGCCCAAGCCCATGAGGACACTGTTATCCTAGTGGATTAGTGTTAATCCATGAATGGGTAGCGATAGTTTTTGGCCACCACAAGTTGTTCCTTAACGGTTCTTGGGGAAACCCAGCGATACAGATTTAATTTACTGCCCGCTTTGTCATTTGTGCCGCTGGCTCTAGCGCCGCCAAAAGGTTGTTGCCCCACTACAGCCCCGGTCGGTTTATCATTAATGTAGAAATTCCCCGCGCTATTTTCCAAGGCGACAACGGCCTGATCTAAAGCGTAACGATCTTGACTAAACACCGCTCCTGTTAGGGCGTAATCACTGGTTTGATCCACCAGTTTTAGGGTTTGTGCCCAATCCTGGTCTTGATAGACATAAATGGTCAAAACAGGGCCGAAAAGTTCGGTTTCCATCGTTTTGTAATGCGGGTTATTGGTTTTGATTACGGTGGGTTGTATAAAATAACCTTTACTCTTGTCGTATCCGCCGCCAAAAATAATTTCTGCGTCTTGGTCTTTTTTCGCCTGATCGATATAATGGGCCAATTTATCAAACGATCCTTCGTGGATGACCGCGGTCATAAAGTTCTGTGGATCTTCTGGGGAGCCTTGCTTGATGGTTTGTAACTCTTGAGTGAGTTTTTGCGACACCACCTCCCAAAGACTCTCAGGGATATAACAGCGACTAGCGGCACTACATTTTTGACCCTGAAACTCAAAAGCCCCACGAATAATTGCTGTAACCAGTCCGTCAACATCGGCAGAGGGATGAGCGACAATAAAGTCTTTTCCTCCGGTCTCTCCGACAATTCTTGGATACGTTTTATACTTGTGGATGTTGTGTCCAATGCTCTGCCATAAATTTTTAAATACATCGGTTGAACCTGTAAAATGAAGTCCACTAAACTCTGGATGGCTCAATATTTCTTCGGTGATCATTACTGGGTCCCCCATAATCATATTAATGACCCCTGCAGGGACTCCTGCTTCCTTGAATACTTCAAGAACGACTTGTGCCGAAAAGACTTGAGCATCACTGGGTTTCCAGATGACGACATTTCCCATAAGTGCAGCGCTGGAAGGCAGATTACCCGCTATGGCCGTAAAGTTAAACGGGGTGATGGCATAGACGAACCCTTCTAAGGGACGATATTCCAATCGATTCCACGTTTCGGCCGTAGAATGAGGCTGCTCTTGATACATTTCAGTCATGTAAGCCACATTAAAACGCAGAAAGTCAATAAACTCACATGCTGCATCAATCTCGGCTTGATGAACTGTTTTGGATTGAGCCAGCATTGTGGCCGCATTAATGCGTGCGCGATAGGGTCCTGCAATGAGTTCGGCGGCGCGTAAAAATATAGCGGCTCTTTGTTCCCATGGGGTTTGTGCCCATTTTTCTCTGGCAGACAAAGCAGTGTCTATAGCCTGATGCACTTCATTTTTAGAAGCTTTGTGAAAAATCCCGAGAGCATGTTGGTGATCATGCGGGGGATTCATGGACTGCGTATTTCCAGTACGCACGTCTTGACCGTTAATGTACAAAGGGACCTCTATGGTCTGGTGATACATCTGAGTATATGCCGCGAGAACAGCGGCCCGTTCAGGTGTGCCAGGGGCATAAGATTTAACAGGTTCGTTATGTGGTTTTGGTACGGAAAAAACACCTTTGTCCATGATTGTTTTGGGTATTAATTGTGATGAGTTTCTTGTGCGTTATGCACAGGGCAAAGGTACAAAAAATACTGCCCATACCCAAGACGAGTTGCCTTAAGGATCAAGTCAAAATGATGAGAAAATAAAAGGATAATTGGGCAAAAGCCCGTGAACTTTAATTGTTGGTGATGCTTGTAGAATTTCCACGGCCCCAGCCAATGAGTCGATCATAACGTTCTCCCGGGCCTTTGTAATAGACCAGCACCGTATACTCGTTTTCTGTTTCCCAATAATTTCCATTGATGCGCCCCAAATCAATCGGGCCATCATTAATTTGGCTGGCAAAAGTGTAGTTATAAAATCCTTGTTTTAAGAACAGTATGGTCTCCATCAGCCCTGAATCAGGGTTGTAATACAGTTCATTCGTTTCTTGCGTGGCGTAATTATTAAAATTTCCATAGACAAAAACACGCTGGTTTTCCTCAGGGGTATAGCTCAATGAAAAATGCGTCAATATATATTCCGCCTCAATACTCGAGTTATTTGTGCCCAAAGCGCGAATTACGAAATTGCCATTGACATCGGGATTGAATGTATAGGGGCGTTCGGCACGCGGGTTTTGTGTGTATAGATAATGTTCAAAGACTTCGTTGAGTTCAACGCGCCTGATGCCTACATTCGCCACCCGCGCTTCTTTGCTATCAAAATTCAAGAACTCATTGCCCCCCCAAAATGAGGCTTCTTTATCGTAACGATAAATCAGATCTCGCCCCATCGTATATTGAGGAATCAAGTTGTCGATAACCCGACGGAGATTGTTGTTTTGGACAATAACCGTTTTTACCGATTCGTTTGGATTGATCAGCAATACGTCATTGGGGTAAACGGTAAATTGAATGGCTTGTTTTTCATTGATATGGCGGAGATCACGAGAACGCTTAACGGAAACACCCACACCAACTTGCTCTTCAACAATCATGAATTTTCGCGTGAACAACAAATTGCCGTCGTCATCGTATAAATGAATCATATAATTGCCACTCTTTTTAAATCCCCGTGTTTCGCGATTAGGAAAACGCACTTCGTAGTGGGAGTAGAGTTGAAGACTATTCAACGAATTGAGGTACTGCTCGATTCGAACATCATCAAATCCGTCCATAAATTCGCCTTTGGAGAGATCGCTCGGTGTCCAATCAAAGTTGTGATGCGTGATTTGATAGTAAAAATCTTCTTCTGTTCCCCGTAAATCGTCAAAGCTCAGACTGATCGATTCCCCCAATTTTACCACGGGTAATTGCGCCTGCTGGCTTCCGCCCTGAAACTGAATTGATTTTATGTACAGGGGTTCAGTTTTTTCTAAAGTTTGAGCCTGAATTACACCCAGGCCAAAGAACCCCAGAAGCATGAGATAAACGCGCCACATAGATTAAAAATTTCTCTAATATAGCTAAAAATCTACAGTTAAATTAGGGTCAAAATAAGGCACGTTTAAACGTCCTGAAATTTATCTTCGATTATTATGGAAAGCGGCTTTTAATTTCTAAATTTGCAGTCCCAAAATCGCTCTTTTTTGCGATCGCGGCACCAAAAAAAGAACGCTAATACTACATCTATGTCCAGAGACATTAAGATTAAAAAGGGTCTTAATATCAATTTAAAAGGTGAAGCGGAAAAAACACTTTCAAAGGCGCCTCGCGCAAAAGTGTTTGCTTTAAGACCTGAAAACTTTCACCTCGTTACTCCGAAACTTACTGTAAAAGAAGGCGCCAAAATCAAAGCTGGCGAGGTTCTATTTTACGATAAAAAACAAGAGTCTGTAACTTTTGTGAGTCCCGTGAGTGGGACGCTTAAAAGTGTCGAGCGGGGTCC
>DDCS01000173.1 GCA_002335345.1 Flavobacteriaceae bacterium UBA2000
AATAATTTCGAGTAATTTGAGATAACGCGGGGGGTTGAAAAAATGTGTTCCACAAAAGTGCTTTTGAAAATCTTCGCTGCGTCCCTGAGCCATATCCGCAATAGGAATACCAGAGGTGTTACTGCTAATCAATGAGCCAGGTGTTCTGTATTTTTCGATGCGTTCAAAAACCTGTTGTTTAATATCGAGCCGTTCTACGACCACTTCAATTATCCAATCGGCATCTTTTATTTTGGGGAGATCACTATCGAGATTTCCCAAAGCAACCCGTTTTGCAAAGCTCGGATGGTATAGGGGGCTCGGCTTAGATTTTTTTGCGTTTTCAAACGAATGTTTAACGATCCTATTTTTGACTAATGGATGCTCTAAAGTCAATCCCTTGGCCTTTTCTTCATCATTTAAGGCTTTGGGGCTTATATCCAATAAAAGTACCTCGAGTCCAATATTGGCCAGATGACAGGCAATACCACTACCCATTATGCCGGAACCGATGACGGCGACTTTTTTGATTGTTCTTTTTGACATATTAAACCGTTTTATTGCGACTGAATGAATTATTGTTTTGCGCTAAATCCATTATTGATTCAGCAACTTTTGAGAAAATTTTTAAATCGGCTTCGCTAATTTTCTGACGAACCATTTGATCAAATCCTAAAACAATATCTTTCGAATATTCTCTCATTTCTTGTCCAAATTCGGTTAAACAAATAAGGACACTTCGTCCATCTTCAGGGTGGGGTTTACGCATGATTAGACCACGCTCTTCCATGGACTTAAGGATCCTTGATAAGCTGGTGGCCTCCATCCCCATTTTAGGGCCCAATGCCGTAGAAGGAGACCCTTGTTCAGGATCAATACTAATGAGTGTAAAACCGGTAGCCATGGTGCTGTCTAGCTTTAGGGCTTCTTCCTGGTACATTTTTGACACGGCCATCCAAACACTGCGAAGGATATGGTCGATGGTTTTGTGTTTCATGTCCTAAAGGTAATCAATTTACTATGCATGCATAATAAAATTAACAAAAAAATCCCCAATCTCTAAGACAGGGGAGTTTATTTATTCGGCGTATATTTTTTCTATCAATTCTTGATAATGCGCTTTGATTACTTTTCGCTTCATTTTCATGGTAGGGGTAAGCAGCCCCAACTCGATACTCCAGACCTCAGGCGTCAATTCAAATTTTTTGATCTGTTCCCATTTACCGAACTTGGTATTAAACAAATCAATTTCTTTTTGAATGCGGGCAATCACCTTTGGATGTTGGCTCAGGGCATTAAGATCAGTGGGTAAACTCAACCCTTTATTTTTGCCCCATTCAGCTATAAACTCCCAATTTGGCTGAATTAATGCAGCGGGCATCTTTTGATTTTCTCCGATAACCATTAATTGCTCAATAAAACGAGATTGTTTCAAAGCATTTTCTAAAACTTGAGGCGCAATGTATTTACCACCACTGGTTTTAAACATCTCTTTCTTGCGATCAGTAATGCGCAAGAAACCATCTTTGTCCACCTCTCCAATATCACCCGTATGGAAATAACCGTTTTTAATCACTTCGGCAGTGAGTTCGGGATCTTTATAGTAGCCCATCATGATTTGGGGTCCTTTTACCAGTATTTCGCCATCCTCGGCGATTTTAATTTCAGTATCGGCGATGGGTTTACCGACAGTGGCAATTCTAAAATTCCCTTCGCGAAAGTCGTTTACAGTCACTACGGGCGACGTTTCGGTGAGCCCATAACCTTCCATAATTGGGATGCCGGCCGCGTTGAAAACCCGCGCTAAACGAGGCTGTAATGCCGCACTACCCGAGGCAACTGCACGAAGTTTCCCCCCAAGGGCTTCTTGCCATTTCTTGAAGATTAAGGCCCGTGCTATCTTGAGTTGAAATTCATACCACCAACCATTTTGGCCATAAGGCTCGTAGACTAACCCTAAATTAACGGCCCAGAAAAATAATGCTTTTTTGATCCCAGTAAGGGCCGCTCCTTTGGCATATATTTTATCGTAGACCTTTTCTAAAAGTCTCGGTACCGCCGTCATGACATCTGGATGTATTTCTTGTAGATTTTCACTAATGGTCTCAAGGGATTCAGCAAAATAGACCTCGACACCACAGTATTGATACATATAGGAAAGCATGCGCTCATAAATGTGACAAATGGGCAAAAAGCTCAAGGCCTTTGATTTACCCATTTCAATAGGCAACCGATCGGCACTGCGGCGAATGTTTGCCGAGATATTTTGATGACTGAGCATGACCCCTTTTGGTTTTCCGGTCGTCCCAGAGGTGTAGATTATCGTGGCCAGATCATCTTCTTGAACTTCATTTTTACGGGCATCAACCTCTTGCTGATTGCTTTGGTCTGCCCCAAGTTCTAACACTTCGCTCCAGTGCGCACAGTCACTCAATTGATCAAAACTGTAGACGTGTTTTAATGAGGGCACCTGGTCCTTTATCTGCGCAATTTTAGCGTAAACATCGGCACATGAAACAAAACATATGACTGATTCACTGTGATGAAGAATATATTGATAATCTTCTTTCGAACTCGTCGGATAAATTGGGACATCTTGGGCCCCAATTTGTAATGCACCAAAATCACAGATATTCCATTCACTGCGATTTGTCGTGGAAATAAGGGCAATTTTGTCGTTTGAATTTATACCAAGACGCAAGAGTCCGCGGCTTATTGCATTTCCTTGATCAAGGAATTCTTCACTGGATACAGAGATCCAAGAACCATTGCGTTTGTCTGCAAACGCAGTGGTTAAATTATAGCGCTCTTTTTGGTAATAGGCAAAGTCAAAAAGTCTGGTCGGCTGAATCATATCTCTCCTTCGTTAATTGTTACTGCAAAATAGGAAATAATTTTGTGAAGACAATCAACGAGGCACTCTGGCGAAAAACTTATCTGTTTTCAAGCCATTTTCTTGCATTGACAAAGGCTTCAAGCCATGGGGATACTTCATCGGCGCGCTGCTCTGGATAATTCGCCCAGTTCCACTGAAAAATAGAGCGCTCAATATGAGGCATGGTCACCAAATGACGTCCAGTGGGGTCACACATCATGGCTGTATTATAATCACTGCCATTAGGATTTGCTGGATATTCATTATAACCGTATTTGGCCACAATTTCGTATTGATCTTCGGACATGGGTAGATTAAAGCGCCCTTCCCCATGTGAAATCCAAACCCCTAGGGTAGTGCCCTCAAGACTAGAGAGCATTACACTTTTGTTTTGTTGAATGGTAACACTAGTGAAGTTACTTTCGTGTTTTTTGGACCTATTGTGACGCATTTTTGCCAATTGATCATGCTCCGGATTGATCAAATCAAGTTCCAAAAACAACTGACATCCATTACAAATCCCCACAGAAAGCGTGTCCTCTCTTTGGAAAAAGTTATCCAAGGCTTGTTTTGCTTTTTCGTTATAACGGAAGGCACCGGCCCAACCTTTTGCTGAACCCAGGACATCGGAATTGGAAAATCCGCCTACTGCGCCGATGAATTGTACCTCTTCGAGTGTTTCACGGCCTGAAATAAGGTCAGTCATATGAATATCTTTGACCTTAAATCCTGCGAGGTATAGGGCATGTGCCATTTCACGCTCGCTATTGCTTCCTTTTTCGCGGATAATGGCCGCCGTAATTTGGCGTTTTTCCTCAGGCCATTGGGCCGATTCTGGAAGTTTTCCGGTAAACTCAGCGGGGAAATTAAAGACCAGTGGTTGATTTTTGAAATTTTCAAAACGCTTTTGAGCCAAAGGAGCCGCCGTTTGTTGCTGGTCCATGAGGTAAGACGTATGAAACCAAATATCTCTGTAATGTGCGATATCGAAATTGATCTTTTGACCGCGATAATTTAATTCGAGATTTTTTCCGGCAACGACCGAGCCAAGATTAACCGCTTGGATCCCTCGCTTTTCAAGCAAAGACAGCGCTTCTTGCTGGTCCCTGACTTGAATGACAATCCCGACGTTTTCAGCAAAAAGGAGAGTACTTAAGTCGCTCTCTTGGGTCAGGGCATCCATGTTCAGTTGAGCGCCTATATTGACCCCGCTAAAACACATCTCCAGTAAAGTGGTAATCAACCCCCCAGAGCCAACATCATGCCCTGCCGCGATTAAACCCTGTCCAATTAATTCTTGGACCGCATTAAAGGCTTGAGCCAAATATTGCGCATCCCGCACATCCGGTGCTTTATCCCCAATTTTATTTTTTGTTTGGGCCCAAGAAGAACCGCCCAAGCAAGGCGCCATACCGCTTAAATTTATATAAAAAACGGAACCTTCACCCAGTTTAAAGTTTGGTTCAACGACGGCACTAATGTCGTGGCAATGTCCGGCTGCCGAGACAATAACAGTCCCCGGCGACTTAACGTCTCGATTGGGATATTTTTGCTTCATCGAGAGCGAATCTTTTCCAGTAGGGATGTTAATGCCTAAATCAAGGGCAAAATCACTAATGCCTTTCACAGCTTGATACAGACGTGCATTTTCTCCGGCATTGTTTGCAGGCCACATCCAGTTGGCGGACAAGGATACGCTTTTTAGGCCATTGGAAAGCGGGGCCCATACGAGGTTTGTAAGTGCTTCTGCCACAGCGTTACGGGATCCCGCCACGGGATCGATTAAGGCCGCTACGGGGCTATGTCCCAAAGAAGTAGCGATCCCGTGCGTCCCTTCAAAATCCAGGGCCATCACCCCGCAATTATTCAGCGGTAATTGCAAGGCACCAGTACATTGCTGTTTGGCGACCAGACCACCGACACATCGGTCCACCTTATTGGTTAGCCAATCCTTGCACCCCACGGCTTCGAGACTGAGCACTGCAGCTAAATCACTGTGAATTTCATGATCACTCCCTTGAACCGCGTTAAATGAAACTTTTTGAGTTTGGTCGGTAAGCACAGTCTTGGGAGAACTACCAAACATATCGGCGAGGTCAAAGTTCATGGGTAGCGCCCCTGTCTGTTCACTTTTTATAACAAATTTATGGTCACTGGTCACTTCACCCACATCGTAAAGCGGTGCCCGCTCGCGCTGGGCAATTTTTTGAAGCAGTGGTAAATCTTTTGGGGCGATAACCAGACCCATACGCTCTTGAGATTCGTTGCCAATGATTTCTTTGGCTGAGAGGGTAGGATCACCGACAGGAAGTTTATCCAAATTGATCTGTCCTCCAGTTTCCTCAATGAGTTCACTGAGACAGTTTAAATGCCCTCCGGCGCCATGATCGTGAATAGAAACGATCGGGTTTTGATCACGCTCAACCAAAGCACGTATTGCATTGGCTGTTCTTTTTTGCATTTCAGGATTTGATCGTTGAATAGCATTGAGTTCAATGCCACTGCTAAATGCTCCTGTATCAGCACTTGAAACCGCAGCACCGCCCATTCCAATGCGGTAATTATCTCCGCCCATGACCACAATTCGGTCTCCAGCTTGTGGTTTGTCCTTTTGGGCTAATTGCTGTTTGCCGTAACCAATCCCACCGGCGAGCATGATGACTTTATCAAAGCCTAAAATCTCTTCTTGTTCTTGGTGCTCAAAAGTCAAAATTGATCCACTAATAAGGGGTTGACCAAATTTATTACCAAAGTCAGAGGCCCCATTACTTGCCTTAATCAAAATATCAAGGGGTGTTTGGTATAACCAATCTCTTTGTTTCATGGTTTGTTCCCAGGGGCGATTTTTTTCTAACCTGGAGTAGGATGTCATGTAAACTGCGGTGCCAGCCAGGGGCAGTGATCCTTTTCCTCCAGCCAAT
>DDCS01000138.1 GCA_002335345.1 Flavobacteriaceae bacterium UBA2000
TGGCGGTTGCCCAATGGCAAAAGACGAGTTAACGGGCAATATGCCCACAGAAAAATTGTTGAGTTATTGTGCGGAGCAAAAAATTGAGCACGGTGTTCATATGGCTCGATTTGAGAGCGCATTTAATAAAGCTTCCGATATTTTTTTAAACTATCACTAATGAAATATTTCTGCTACTTCATCGCACTTTTCACGCTTTTAGGGTGTTCTGATCAAAAGACGAAAGTATATTTTGTTCAGCTCAACGATGTTTATGAAATTGCCCCATTAGGTGGGGGGCTTTACGGAGGTATGGCTCGCGTGGCCCATGTTGTAGATTCACTAAAAGCCATAAACCCAAACACCTATTTATTTATGTCTGGGGACTTTCTCAACCCTTCACTTTTAGGCAATTTAAAGCACGAAGGCCAGCGGATAAAAGGACGCCAAATGATTGAGGTGATGAATGCGATGAACTTTACAATGGCCACTTTTGGAAATCACGAGTTTGATTTGTCCTATGATGATTTTCAAAAGAGACTGGATGAGTCTTCCTTTGATTGGGTCAATACCAATTGTTATCACAACACGGAGCGCGGCATCATCCCCTTTTCAAAAGTCACAACCCTCGAGCATAATTCAGAGGCAAAAGATTTAGAATTCCAGGCGCATATGTCGGAGATCATTCCTGAAATCAAAATGCTTAATGTGGCGAATAATCGCGGTCAAACCCTGGATATTGGATTTTTTGGCGTGACTATTCCGAGCAATCCCAAACCTTATGTGTATTATGCGGACATGTTTCAGCAAGCCCAATACGGGGTTGATTCCCTCAAGCAATTGGACGCGGATATCATCGTTGGTCTTACTCATGTAGATATCGAGATGGACCAAGAAATTGCCAAAAGTAATCAAGATATCGATTTGATTATGGGGGGTCATGAACACAACAATATGTCTATCCAAGAAGGGCATACCCTAATCACCAAGTCCGACGCCAATGCTAAGAACATTTATATTCATGAATTGACTTATGATTTTGATAATGAGGTTTTGGAGATTGATTCAAATTTATTGTCCATTAACGAACATACGCCAGAAAATTCTCAGATTGCTGCCCTAGTTGAGCGTTGGGATGAGGTTTTGTTTAATGCGGTGCGCCAAGTAAGCGACGCCCCGTATAGCGTAGTGCATTATACCAATGAGCCCTGGGATGGTCGAGATGCGCAGAGTCGATCCACTCAGACAAACCTTGGGCAGGTGATCACCAGTGCTATGGCTCATGCCTTTGATCCCCCTCTTGAAGGAGCGATGGTCAATGGGGGGTCTATTCGACTCGATGATTTTCTAGAAGGCGGAATTACCCCAATCGATTTTTTCCGGGTGTTGCCCTTTGGCGATGGCGTGCTTAAAGTACAAATGACGGGCGCTTTGCTTTCAGAAATTTTAAGCTATGGGGAAGCGCAAAAAGGCGATGGGGCCTATCTGCAGCGCTATGGACTCGAGCAGGGGATCGATCAGCTTTGGCATATTGGGGGCAACAGAATTGAGCCAGATCAGCTCTACTGGATCGCCATAAGTGAGTTTTTAATGCAGGGCTATGACATTCCATTTTTAACGCCAGACAACCCTGGTGTACGCTCAGTTATATTTCCGAAAGTTGACGCGTTAGCCGCGGACATCAGACAATCAATAATTCAATATTTAAAGCATGAAGAAATTAAATAAACTATTGCGTCCTTTAGGCATATTGGGACTCATCGCGCTTGTTGTGATTCAATTTGTTCCCGTTGAATTGAATAATGGGGGTTATGAATCCGTCCTTGCTTTTGAGCAAGAAACCAATGTAAGTCCTGAATTATCTGCCCTATTTAAAGCAAATTGCTATGATTGTCATAGCAATCAAACGCAGTATCCATGGTATAGTTCCTTGGCTCCAGTAAATTTCTGGTTAGCAGACCACGTCGCTGATGGCAAAAAACATTTTAATGTTGCGCAATGGACTGAATATTCTATTAAACGAAAGGATCACAAATTGGAGGAGCTTATCGAAGAGGTGGAAGAGGCAGAAATGCCCTTGCCTTCTTACACCTGGGTTCACGGTAATTTAACGGATGAGCAGCGTCAGAATTTGGTCGACTGGGCACAAATGGTGCGTTTGTCGTATCGCGTTGACGAGGCCTCTGAGCCCGTTGAACTGCATTGAATTAATAAAATCATTTCGAAATAATCTTGAGTTTAGTTGTATCTTTGCATGCAATTAAATCAAATCGCCGTTTGGTCGGCGTTAAATTAATTGCAATGAAGGCACACGAAAGCAAAATTCTAGGAGAAGGGCTAACCTATGACGACGTTCTATTGGTTCCCGCCTATTCTGAAGTTCTCCCACGCGAAGTTTCTATCGAAACAAAATTTTCACGCAACATCACGCTCAATGTTCCTATAGTCTCTGCGGCTATGGATACCGTGACTGAAAGCGCTATGGCTATTGCCATCGCTCGTGAGGGAGGAATTGGTGTCCTTCATAAAAACATGAGCATCGAAAAACAAGCGGCAGAGGTGCGCAAGGTAAAACGGGCCGAATCAGGAATGATTCAAGATCCGGTAACCTTGAGTGCCAATCATACCGTTAAGGACGCACAGAATACGATGCGCGATTACAGTATCGGTGGCATCCCAATTGTGGATGATCAGGGTAAATTAATCGGTATCGTAACCAACAGAGACTTGCGCTTTGAAAAGAATTACGACAGACCACTGTCTCAAGTAATGACCCCACAGCCCTTAGTCACTGCAGCAAAGGGGACCAGTTTGGCTGATGCTGAAATCATTTTACAAGAAAACAAAATTGAAAAACTTCCTGTGGTTTCTCAGGACCAGACTTTATTGGGTCTGATCACCTTTAGAGACATTACAAAACTTACCTTAAAGCCCACGGCCAACAAAGACAGTTTTGGTCGTTTACGCGTCGCAGCAGCTTTGGGTGTTACTGCTGATGCCGTTGAACGCGCCTCTGCTTTGGTTCAAGCTCAAGTTGATGCGGTGATCATTGATACGGCACACGGCCACACTAAAGGGGTTGTTGAGGTATTACAAGCGGTCAAGACGAAGTTTCCTGATCTTGATGTCGTGGTCGGTAATATTGCCACGGCAGAGGCGGCGCAATACCTAGTCGAGGCGGGTGCAGATGCGGTAAAGGTCGGAATTGGCCCGGGGTCAATATGTACGACACGCGTGGTTGCTGGAGTCGGATTCCCTCAGTTTTCTGCCGTTCTTGAAGTCGCCAATGCCATCAAAGGAACTGGGGTTCCGGTTATCGCTGACGGAGGAATTCGCTACACAGGAGATATTCCCAAAGCCATAGCGGCCGGTGCGGATTGTGTCATGCTCGGGTCTTTACTCGCCGGAACGAAGGAGTCTCCCGGGGAAACAGTAATTTTTGAAGGAAGAAAATTCAAGACTTATCGCGGAATGGGCAGTGTTGAGGCGATGAAACACGGTTCTAAAGACCGTTACTTCCAGGATGTGGAAGATGACATCAAAAAGCTTGTCCCAGAGGGAATCGTGGGTCGTGTACCCTATAAAGGGGACCTGGTCGAAAGTATGACTCAATTTATTGGTGGTCTGCGTGCAGGGATGGGTTATTGCGGCGCTAAAGACGTGCCAACACTGAAAGAAACGGGGCGCTTTATTAAAATAACCTCATCGGGGATTCACGAAAGTCACCCCCACGATGTAACCATAACCAAAGAAGCACCAAATTACTCGCGCTAATTCGGGTACTGCCCAATTGCTTTACGATGAATTGTCTGGAGTTGGCTTTTGCGGAACTGCGCAGAGACGAATAAGCTATTCTTGTTCTTTGGGAACTTCTATGCCTAAGTCTTCTAAGACCGCTAGAGTCAGGTCAAATCGATTGTCTATGTACACCACATTGTTATCCCGCAACAAGACTTGAGTATATCCTCCAGCCTCTGCCACGCGCTCCAGCGATTGCCCCACCTTAGTATAAAGCGGCTGCATAAAATCTTCTTGTCTTAACGCCAAGAGTTGATTCCCATTTTGCTGATATTGCCCTAGTTCATTTTGCATTACCATCAAAGAATCTTCCTTCGTTTTTTTCTGCATCAGGGTGAGCAAAGATTCATTGTCTCGATAGTTTTGTAAGGCCTTTTCATAGGTTGAGAGTTTTTCTGCATAACCCTCACTGAGCTCGGTTTGATAGGCCGTAACTTGCTCTTGAACTGCAGAGAGCTCAGGCATTAAGCCTAATATATAATCGATGTCAATGGTGCCGACCTTACTTTCTTGTGCGCTTACCGCTGAGAAAACAAATAAAAGACTAAGTAAAAGATGTTTCATGGTTGAAGTTTTATGCAAGTAAATAAAAAATTGAAAATTACAGTTACTATTCCTGCGATGATTTTGTCCAAATTTGACCCCGGTGTGGTTTGAGTATTGGTCTCAGTTTTTGGACCAAGGACCAAGGTAAAACAAAACGTACCACGGAGCGCTCCTGCTGTTGCAATACTTCTAGGGCTAAAGGCGTTAACTGCTTTAAAGTGGCAAATTCATTCAGGTGAATTAAATGGTGCTCTGCGGTTTGCGCTCTGTTGGGGCCAAAAAAGTCCCAGAGCATGGCTACCGGAGTATTTTCTTGAGGCTGTTCAGATGCGGACATATTTGCTTTTTGGGTGAGGCAAAGATAAGATTTATGGGCGTTATAATCGATTTATTCGGCACTGAAATCCTAGGCCAAAGCCCTTGAATTAACCGTTAGAATTGTTAATTTTGTCCCACTTCTAAAAAAATGAAAATGTTATGAAATACAGTGGACTAATTTTTGCTTTTTTGAGCTTATTCGCAACGGCGCTCATGGCACAAGATGATGAAAGCACGATAGTGACTCTGAATAATCGTGATTTTACCGTCGGTGAATTTAAACAAGTCTATTTTAAAAACTTAGATCTGGTTAAACAGCAAGAAGAACGATCCCTCGATGAGTATTTGGATTTATTTATTCAATACAAGAGAAAAGTTGAAGCGGCGAAGGAACAAGGTTTGGATCAAAGACAATCTTATCTAACGGATTTTGCCAAGTATCAGGAGCAATTGTCTCGCAATTATGTCTATGAGGATAATGTGACGGCACAAATGGTAGAACAGGCCTATAAACGAAGTAAAGAATCTTTAAAGACGTCCCATATTTTAATTCTTTGCAACTGGGACGCAACGCCACAGGATACTTTAGTCGCCTATAATAAGGCCAAAGAGCTGCGTCAAATGGTTTTAAATACACCGGATAATTTTAATGATATTGCCGCAAAGTATTCAGAGGAGCCCAAAGCAGATGAAAGTCGTGGTTCACTGGATTACTTTACTGTTTTTGAAATGGTTTACCCTTACGAAAGTGTTGCGTATAATCTCAAGGTGGGTGAAATCTCTGATTTGGTGCGCACTCAATTTGGTTATCATATTGTAAAATTAGAAGATCGTCGCCCTGTTTTACCCAAAAGAACAGTTTCTCATATCATGATCGGTACGCGCTTTGATTCTCTGGATACGGCCAAGGACCGCATTATGGAAATTTCAGGTTTGCTTGAAAAGGGCGTGGCTTTTGAAGATTTGGCCAAGCAATACTCTGATGACAAGAATACCGGAATAAACGGTGGCCTGATGCGCCCATTTACCAAAGGAGACCTTAAAGCCCCGCCCTTTGAGGATGCGGCCTTTGCCTTAACCCAAAAAGGGCAAATATCAGCTCCAGTTCAAACTCGATTTGGCTGGCATATTATTCGTCTTGAGGACATGGGTAAGTCGCCTACTTTTGAAGATGAAGAGGAGCGGCTCACCAAAATGGTTAAGTTAGGAGATCGTGCAAAAATCGTTACAACCGCCGTGAGTCAAAAAATTAAGGAGGAGTTAGGGTTCCAGGCCTATCCTTACAAGTCCTCATTTATGGCGGTTCTCAATGACAGTGTCTTTAATCGTAAATGGCGTTTTGTTCCCTTTGAAAACAAAGAAAATAGACTCCTTTTTACGATAGGCAGGAAAACTTACTTCTACAATGACTTTGGTGCTTATTTGGAGTTACGCCAGACCAAAGTACGTCCGTTTAAGCAAATTGCAACCTTTCTTGAAATGGTTTACGAAGAATTTGAAACCGAGAAGGTGAAGGATTATTTTAAGCAAAATTTGGAACAGGTTAATTCAGATTATGCAGCTATTATAAACGAATACCGTGATGGGCTTTTAATATTTGATGTCATGGAAAAAAATATTTGGGCCAAGGCCAAATCTGATTCTTTGGGACTGCGCAACTATTATGAAGCGCACAAAAGCCAATATCTATGGAACAATCGGGTTAAAGGTGCGGTCATTCAAACCACAACCGAAGAAGACATGGACGAAGCCCTTGAGCTATTGCGTCGCGGTAAATCGCCAAGCGATGTCAAATCTCAGCTGAATCAAGGAGGGGCCTTGAAGGTGGTTATTTCCGAAGGGATGTTTGAAGAAGGATCGCAAAAACTTCCTGCGACTTATGTTTTGAAGCCAGGGCTGTCCGACGTTTTTGAGTCGCCCATGCAGTATACCGTCATTCAGGCAGAAGAACTTCTTCCTTCCGGAGTAAAAAATTACGAAGAGGTAGCCGGTGCTGTACTTAGCGATTATCAAAGTCAGCTAGAGTCCATATGGAATGATGAATTAGCCGCTAAATATCCTGCCAAAATTAACAAAAGCGCGCTGCGCAAATTAAGGCGTGCGCTAAAGGCTCAATGATGAGGCGTACCTTAGCGATAATCATATTGCTCATTGGTTTCTCGGGATGCCAATATTTTGCCCCAGAGGAGAGCCAAAAAAAGCCTTTAGCCAGGGTCAATCAATCTTATTTATACTTGGAAGATATTCGCGACTTGCTCGGGGCGAATACCTCGGCTCAAGACAGCGCATTAATTATTCAAAACCAGATCAATAAATGGGCGACACAGCAATTACTCATTGATCAGGCCAAGATTAACCTCAGTTTGGATTTGCAGGCTGATTTGGATGAACTTATCCAGCAATACCGCACGGATTTATACACCGAATCCTATAAAGGCAAAATAGTTTCGGCTCAGCTCGACTCGGTGATTAGTCCTCAAGAGATGCAAAATTATTACGCGCTCAATCGAGAAAATTTTAAACTCAATGAAGCCTTGGTGCAGTGTCGTTTTGTTCACTTAGACGAGCAATACTTAGCCAAAGATGAGGTAAAAGAGGCCCTAAAGCGATACGATTCAATCGATCGCGAACGGTTACAGGAATTGAGGCTTCAATTCAAATCAGTAAACCTAAACGACTCCCTTTGGGTTCGTCAAGACAGACTTGTCGAGCAAATTCCACCCCTGAAAGGGAAAAATATTGAGGCGTTAAAAAATATAAAAATTAACCAGTTTCAAGACTCATTAGGGTTATATTTACTGAAAATTGAAGGTGTGTTGAATCGCAATGACGTGGCCCCATTATCCTATGTGGCCCCAACAATTCGACAAATCATATTAAATCGACGGAAGCAGGAGCTTACCTTGAAATTAGAGAAAGACATCACTAAAGATGCGATCAGAAATAAAACATTTGAAATTTATGGCCAAGATTAAGGTCCTTTGCATAGGGACGTTATTGATGTTTGGAGCAGTAACTGCCCAGGAAAAAATCATTGACAGTACCAATGTAATACAAGAGCCCGTTTTGGTGCTCCAAGACAGTGTAATGCCCGAAAAAACATTTACTCGATTCAAGGCAGAAGGGGTTTCAGCCGTTGTGGGAGAGTATGTTGTTTTAGACAGTGATATCGACAAAAGTTACCTAGAAATGCAGCAACAAGGGGTGTCTATTAAGGACATCACCCGCTGTCAACTGCTTGGGAAATTGATGGAGGATAAACTTTACGCCCATCATGCAAAGGTCGATAGTTTGGTTGTTTCTGATGAAGAAATCACCGGTCGTATTGAGCAGCAGATTGCCTACATCACGGATCAATTCGGGGGGGATGAAGCCAAAGTGGCCGAATTTTATAAAAAGTCAAGTATTGAGGAATTGCGTCAGGAGCTTTTTGAAACCAATAAAGTGATTTACCTCGCGGGACAGATGCAGCAGAAAGTCGTTGAAAATGTGGAAGTGACTCCTGAAGAAGTGCGACAATTTTATTTTGATATCCCAGAGGATCAGCGTCCGGTATTCAGTGCCGAGGTGGAAGTGGCGCAAATCATTATAGAACCCGTCATTACCGAAAAAGCCAAACAGGACGTTATCGATAAGCTCAACGAATTCAGACGAGATATTGTCGAAAATGGTTCAAGCTTTGCCACAAAAGCCGTTTTATACTCCAAAGATGGTTCGGCCTCTAAAGGTGGATTAATCCCGGGAATTAGAAAAAATTCGCCTTTTGCAAAAGAATTTAAAGACGTTGCCTTTTCGCTCCAAGAAGGGGATGTAAGCGAACCTTTTGAAACAGAGTTTGGCTATCATATCGTAACTGTGGATAAAGTTCGTGGTCAAGAAATAGATGTTCGTCATATAATTTTGTTTCCTGAGGTGACTTCAGCCTCTGTGGCACGGGCTCGTACAAAGATTGATTCGATCAGGACAGAAATCAACCAAGGACGTCTATCCTTTGCTGATGCGGCACGTGAATTTTCTGACGAAACCGAGACAAAAAATAATGGAGGGCAGCTCATCAATCCAGTATCCCTGGATACAAAGTTTGATTTGACTAAAATGGATCCAACATTGAGTGCTCAAGTTTATAATCTCAAGGAAAATGAAGTTTCACAAGTCTTTAGCGATCGCGATTATACGGGCAAGACGTCATTTAAAATTTTGACGGTGACCAGTCGACAGAGCGAGCACGCGGCTGATTTTGTGGCGGATTACGAAAAAATTCAAGAGCTTGCACTGAAAGAAAAGCAAATTAAGGCCATCGAAACCTGGCAAAACAAGAAAATAAAAGACACCTATATCAGTGTCAACGGAGATTATCTCGATTGTGAATTTGCCAGTAACTGGCTCAAAAAGTAAGACGAAAAGATGATGTCCGATGTCGCCTTAATGGACCAATTGGTTCAAGAATATAAAAGCCTAAAAGCCGAAGTTCAGAAAGTCATTGTGGGTCAAGAGAAGGTGGTCGATGAAATTATTTGTGCCATTTTTTCTGGTGGGCACGTTTTGCTTGTGGGGGTCCCTGGACTAGCCAAAACACTTATGGTTCAGACGGTTGCCAAAGCTTTAGGTTTGTCCTTTAATCGCATACAATTTACACCCGATTTGATGCCGAGTGATATCTTGGGTTCTGAAATTTTGGATTCAGAGCGCAATTTCAAATTCATTAAGGGCCCCATATTTAGCCAAATAATTTTGGCAGACGAAATTAACCGTACCCCCCCGAAGACTCAAGCGGCCTTGCTTGAAGCCATGCAAGAACGTGCGGTAACTATCGGTGGCGTGCGCCATGAACTGAGCCAACCTTATTTTGTTTTAGCGACGCAAAACCCGATTGAGCAAGAGGGCACTTATCCATTGCCTGAGGCGCAGTTAGATCGTTTTATGTTTGCCATTAATTTAACCTATCCCTCACTAGCGGAGGAAATACAAATCGTGAAGTCAACAACAGCGGATCTAGAGCACACTCTTGAGCCGACTTTTGATGGCCCGACCTTAATGCGTTATCAAAAGCTAATTCGTCGCATGCCCGTGGCCGATAATGTTGTCGATTACGCCGTGAAATTGGTCGTTAAAACGAGGCCTGAGTCCGATAATGCTCCGGATCTTGTTAAGCAATATATTGATTGGGGTGCTGGCCCTCGCGCCTCTCAAAACTTGATCCTCGCAGCCAAGACTCATGCGGCCCTTTCTGGAAAATACTCTCCTGATATTGAGGATGTTAAGGCTGTAGCAACCCCTGTGCTCCGTCATCGTTTATTGAAAAATTACAAGGCAGAAGCCGAAGGCAAATCTATTGATGCTTTAATACAGGCTTTACTTTAAGCTTTACGGGTTCTTCCCTTAATTTTTAGCGAAACTGGCGCTTGGCTCTTTTTAACAAATTCTCAATTTTGACTGGTCTAAATGGCTAAAATGTAAAATTCACTGTTGTTTATTGATGGACTTTTGAGGATATGGTAATTTGTGTCTTCACTAGGGGAAATGTTTTTTAACTCTGCCTTTATTTCGTAATTTTGCAGAACTTCAAAACACGACTTATGGCATTTGATTTATCTATGATTAAAGCACTTTATGAGCGTTTTCCACAACGCGTTAAAGCAGCGAGATCGGCAGTAGGCAGACCGCTTACACTTTCTGAAAAAATTCTTTACACCCACCTATGGTCCGGAACTCCAGAAACGGCATTCAAACGAGGTGAGGATTACGTAGATTTTGCTCCGGATCGAATCGCATGTCAAGACGCGACGGCACAGATGGCTCTTTTGCAATTTATGCAAGCGGGAAAGGAAAAGGTCGCTGTGCCGACTACGGTTCATTGTGATCACTTGATTCAAGCCAAAAATGGTGCTAAATCAGATTTGCAATCTGCTTTAAATTCAAGTAATGAAGTATTTAACTTTTTAGAATCCGTTTCAAATAAATACGGGATTGGTTTTTGGGCTCCTGGAGCCGGAATTATACACCAAGTCGTACTGGAAAATTATGCCTTTCCCGGAGGGATGATGATCGGTACAGATTCTCACACCGTTAATGCTGGTGGATTGGGAATGTTGGCCATCGGTGTTGGTGGTGCAGATGCGGTAGATGTCATGGCTGGTATGGCTTGGGAGCTAAAGTTCCCAAAACTGATCGGAGTAAGACTTACCGGTAAAATTTCAGGCTGGACGGCACCAAAGGATGTTATTTTAAAGGTCGCTGAACTGTTAACGGTCAAAGGCGGTACCGGGGCCATAGTAGAATATTTTGGTCCTGGGGCACTATCATTATCGTGTACTGGGAAAGGAACCATTTGTAATATGGGGGCTGAAATAGGAGCGACTACATCAACTTTTGGATATGATGAATCCATGGAGCGTTATTTGCGCGCTACAGATCGGGATGAGGTTGCTGATTTAGCCAATACAATTAAGGAAGATTTAACCGCTGATGCAGAGGTTTATGCCAATCCAGAGGCGTATTTTGATCAAATCATCGATATCGACTTATCGACCTTAAAGCCACAGCTCAACGGACCATTTACTCCTGATCTTGCGACTGAAGTAGGAACCATGACGCAAAAGGCTCAAGATAATGATTGGCCATTGAAAGTCGAATGGGGCTTGATTGGTTCTTGTACCAACTCGTCTTACGAAGACCTTTCTCGGGCTGCCTCCATTGCCAAACAGGCAGTAGAAAAAAACTTAGTTACCAAGGCCGAATTCGGAATTAACCCAGGTTCGGAACAANNTGTACCAACTCGTCTTACGAAGACTTGTCCAGAGCGGCGTCGATTGCACAGCAAGCCTTGGACAAAAAGCTGAAAACAAAAGCTGAATTTGGGATCAATCCAGGATCGGAACAGGTGCGTTATACAGCAGAGCGCGATGGACTCTTGTCAATTTTTGAGCAATTAGATGCCAAGATATTTACGAACGCTTGTGGTCCTTGCATTGGACAATGGGCGCGTTATGAGGATCCTAAAAATGCGCCAAAGAATTCAATTGTTCATTCATTCAACCGAAATTTCGCGAAACGCGCTGATGGGAATCC
>DDCS01000017.1:0-2615 GCA_002335345.1 Flavobacteriaceae bacterium UBA2000
GTAAAGAAAGGGTCAAAACAAGGGTCTGAAGGAAGTTTCCGGGTTCTACGGCAGCGACAATCCCACAGAAAAACCACCATAATCCATAGGTGTTGGGTTGGGTTAATTTGTTTTTTCTAATAACAAAATCAAGGAGCAACAGTGAAAAAATCAATAGCCCTGATTGACCAATGAGCACTAGAACCTGCATAAAAGAAGGTAGGTGTGAAAACACGATCCAATAGCGCAAGCCTAAAACCAAGGGTAAGGCTGCGGCCAAAAGGATGTAATTAATCGATTTAGAATTCCCAAAAAAGCTTGTCAACATAAGCCCTATTCTCTATTTTTGTCGTCTAAATATAAGACTTATGACTTGGAAAGGTTTTTTTGAAGGCATTGAATCTTTGGCAGACGCACTTTTGCTTACGCCACTTGACGCTGTTCGTGAATTCGAATTGAGCAATTGGTGGGGCGCAAACCTCATGACTTGGGTGTTTATTGGGATCTTTTTTGTCGCCTTCTATTATTGGATGAAGCAATTGGCCCAATTCAATGAACGAGGAGAAGAGGACCGCAGTCAAACGGCTCATTCCTATCTCGGCGACTCTTAGAGGTCAAAACCGATATCCTTTCGATAATACATCTTATCAAACGAGATTTTACTCAATGTTTGGTAAGATTTTTTTATGGCCTGTCTGAAATCCGCATCCAAAGAGGTGACTGCCAAAACGCGTCCCCCGCTGGTCACCACCTGCTCGGCATCAAAACCCGTCCCCGCGTGAAATAACATTCCTTGTTCCACCTGGTCTAAACCGTGAATGGGCTTGCCTTTTTCGTAGGCCTGAGGATACCCTCCAGACACCGCCATAATAGTCGCTGCCGATTGTGGGGTCACCCTTAAGGTCACGCTGTCGAGTTTTCCGCGTGCTGTGGCCTCCAGCAATTCCAAGAGGTCGGTTTCAATGCGGGGAAGCACCACCTCTGTTTCAGGATCGCCCATGCGGACGTTGTACTCAATAACAAAAGGGTCGTCCCCGACTTTGATCAGACCGATAAAGATAAACCCTTGAAAGATAAGGCCCTCTTTTTTGATCCCATCGACGGTCGGTTTTACAATACGCGTCTCGATTTTTTCCATAAACTCAGACGTCGCAAAAGGCACGGGTGAAATAGCCCCCATACCGCCGGTATTGAGTCCTTGATCCCCCTCACCAATACGTTTGTAATCTTTGGCTGTGGGCAGTACTTTGTAATTCTGTCCATCGGTCAAGACAAATACACTGAGTTCGATACCGTCTAAAAATTCTTCAATAACCACTTTGGCGCTGGCTGCCCCAAATTTAGCATGAGCCAGCATGGCCTCTAACTCGGTTTTGGCCTCGTCCAAATCCTTTAGAATTAAGACGCCTTTGCCCGCAGCGAGTCCATCAGCCTTCAGGACATAAGGAGGATTTAAGGTCTCTAAAAACGCCTTTCCTTGAGCCAAAGTCTCTCGGGTAAAACTCGCGTATGCTGCCGTGGGAATGCCGTGGGCCGACATAAACTCTTTGGCGCGCTCTTTACTGCCCTCTAGAGCCGCTGCCGCTGCTGATGGGCCGATAATCATGACCTGTGAAAGCTGAGTGTCCCCTTTAAAAAAATCATAAATGCCTTGAACAAGTGGGTCCTCAGGGCCTACCACAACCATTTCAATATTATGGGTCAATACCGCCGCCTTAATGCTTTGAAAATCAGTCACGCTGATCTTGAGATTCGTCGCAATTCGGGCGGTCCCTGCGTTTCCTGGCGCCACAAATAGGGCGTTACACTGGGGGCTTTTGGCGATTTGATGGGTAAAGGTGTGTTCCCGTCCACCAGAACCTAGGACTAAAATATTCATCTGTTGTATGTTGTATCGGGACGCTTTAATAAGGCTTTGTTCCGCTGACCCCCCGTGTTATGAGCACAAAAATAAAGGTTTCGCTTTAGAATTTCCCTTTAGGAGCAAGCGAAATTAAATGCTTATTTTGCAGGGATTAAAGCAAGCTCATGAGTTGGTTCGAAAGAACACTAATTGCCAATGGATTTCCCATTAAAAAAGCAGAGTGCGATCATCTTCGATTCAGCAGCTTGCCTGCGAATCAATTGGTGGAATGGATCGAGAATCAGCGCAAAGCCATAGTGCGGCACCACCTAGAACACTCGCCTTATTATCGAAAACTCGTGCTGGATCATCTCCAGGGCGGGTTCCCGCAAAAAGAGGCACTAAACGGCACAGAGGCTGTTGAGACTCTCCTTTCAGAAGACCTTGAGGCGCTTTGGTCCCGCTTGCCCATTATGACAAAAGGCGATCTTCAGCGCCCGCTTTCCGAGCGCTATGCCGCAGGATATAACGCAAAAAACACGCACAAGCACAAAACCTCTGGAAGCAGCGGCCACCCCTTTGTCTTTGTCAAAGACCGTTATGCCCATGCGTACAGCTGGGCAGAAATTAAACAGCTCTACGCGAAGTGGGGCATTCAGCTGGGGGTGGATCTAGAAGCACGCTTTTACGGAATTCCTCTGCAGGGGTGGGCGCGTCAAAAGGAGCGTTTAAAGGACTGCTTAGCCCGTCGGCAGCGCATGGTCATTTTTGATCTCTCTGACGCCAAGCTCGA
>DDCS01000017.1:2695-4795 GCA_002335345.1 Flavobacteriaceae bacterium UBA2000
TGTCCCAGCCTTAAAGGCTGCATTGTTACCAGTGAAATGCTTTTTCCTGAAGACAAAACCATGCTTGAGCTGGCCTTGGGCGTACCGGTCATTAACGAATATGGCGCGAGTGAACTTGGCGTGATCGCAATGGCCAATGCTGAGGGTGCTCTGGAGATCAACCAAACCTCTGTTTATCTTGAGCTGGTTGATGATTTTGGGCAGCCGGCGGATCCGGGGACCCATGGGCGGGTGATTCTGACGGCACTCCACAATAAGGCACACGCCCTGATTCGCTACGATATTGGCGATTTGGCCCAGTGGGACGAGGGATCTGTCCCGCACGCGCCAAAACTCGCTGGTCTGCTCGGGCGCACCAATGATATGGCCCATTTGCCTGGAGACAAAAAAGTGCCGGGGCTCACTTTTTACTATGTCACTAAGGCCGTAATCAGTGATCAAAGTCCCGTTTCTGAGTTTGTGGTCGAGCAACACCGCCTGGATTTGTTTGTCATCCGCTATGTGAGTAAACGCGCGCTCAACGCCCGCGAGAGTGATGCCATAAAAAAGGCCCTTGAAACCTATGTCGGGGTAGGGCTCCACGTGAGTTTAGTGCATGAAGCGTTGCTGGATCGCAGTAAGCGGGGTAAACTCCGACAGTTCTCTAATCTCATGGACCAAGCTTCAGCTTCATAAGATGATTGTAGGGCTCTGATAGACTGATAAATGGTGCCCAGGGCAGATGCCTGAGAGGGGTTTCAAGACTTTTCTAGAATCCATCATGAATATTAAACCCTCGTCTTTTTAATATACCGTGGGCGCTCAAAAAAATAGATCGCAAAAAACACCAGCAACCAAAGACAAGACTTAATCCAGGAATACCCCAGGTATTGGCGGTAAAAGGCAAAGTTGTGCTGAATCAGGCCCCATTTTCTACTGCTCATTGACCCTGGGCTTACCCGGTATGAGGCCAGGGTTTCGGCCATCCCTTTGGCAGGCCCCCCGCTGACTGTGATCGCTTTGTGCCAAAGCGCCCAATCCTGACGCTTGCGCATCTCAGGAGCCATAAGCCGCCCAACCCGTTCCACAGCATACATCCCTGTGAGATTACCAATAAAATTATTGGTTTTTTGCTTGGCCGCGCTAAGTTCGGTCAGAGACAGAACCACAATGCCTCGGTCATTACCCTGAAGGTCAACTTGTTTGTAGGCTGTAAAACTAACCCCGAGGTCGTGCGCTTGCATAAAGGCCAGTTGTCGCTCTAATTTTTCGGGCGCCCAAAGGTCATCTGCATCTAGAAAAGCGATAAAATCCCCGGTCGATTTTTTTGTGGCATAGTTACGACAGAAGGATGCGCCTTGGTTTTCGGCCATGACAAAGACCCTAATTCTCTGATCTTTTGTCTGAAATTGTTCTGCCTGGGCTAAAGTATCGTCACTCGAGGCGTCATCGACAATGAGCAGTTCCCAGTGCGCATGGGTTTGCGCCAATACACTTTCAATCGCAGCGCCAATGAACGCTCCGTTGTTATAGGCGGGCATTATAATGGACACACGCTTATCGCTCATAAATCAATAGGCTTTCTCTTCCCCGCGAAGGGCGTTGTAGATGGTTTGGAATACAATCTTGATGTCGAGCAACAAGGACCAGTTTTCTAAATAGAAAATGTCGTATTTCACGCGATTAATAATATGATTATCGTCTTCAACCTCGCCGCGGAATCCGCTGACCTGTGCTAAGCCTGTGATGCCGGGCTTAATAAAGTGCCGCACCATAAACTTGTCTATTTTTTCAGCGTACATATGGGTGTGGCTGACCATATGTGGCCGTGGGCCTACCGCAGACATTTCTCCTTTGAGCACGTTGATAAACTGGGGCAACTCATCGATACTGGTTTTGCGAATAATCTTGCCGATACGCGTCACTCGAGGATCATTTTTTGAAATCTGATATAAGTGGGCCTCTGGATTCGGGCGCATCGAGCGGAACTTGTAACAGTAAAATTCCTTGTAGTCTAATCCATTGCGCTTTTGTTTAAAAAAGATCGGGCCTTTGGACTCCAGTTTGATGATCAGACCCAAAATTGGGGTGAGCCACGAAAGAATACAGACGATGATAAAA
>DDCS01000146.1 GCA_002335345.1 Flavobacteriaceae bacterium UBA2000
ACATTTTACATTAAAAAGATAGATCCTGATATAAAATAGAATCCAAAAAAAAGAGTCATTCCAAATTGATACAACAATAGGAGCGACTCTTTTTTTATTGTCTTCTTGCCTGCCGGTCAGGCTATCTTTCCATCTATACGGATATAATAAAATCTACAAGTCAATACCAAAGGACAGAATAAAAGACTGATTAGTAAGATTAGTGGTAAATCTGTTTTCCTCTTGGTAAAGGGCTGTGGATGAATTCAACGAAGTATTAACAAGGGCCGCATCGATAGACCATCCACCGCCATAAAAGCCAAACCCGTAACTGTAGCCAAAATTATCGTCGAGTCCTGAATCTTTTAACGACTGGGTTTCCATCCAGTATCCTGCGCGCAGTCTCCATGGGCCGTAACGGTATTCCCCGCCAATCTTGGCACTTATACTTTGGTCATATAAGCGCTGAACCTGAGCATTAGCCGATTGAAAGAATTCTGATCCATTGTTGTTAAATGCCCCTGCGCTATAATCTTTATGGCTAATCGAAGCAGAAATTAGCCCCTGCGGACCGAACACATAGGCCAAGCCGGCATTCCATTGGCCTGGTGTTCTCAAGCGGTAAGGTTCATAATAGTTTCGGACATCAGGGTCCATTGAATAGTTTTCAAGTCCTTGATTAATTATGAAAGAGCTGCTCAAGGACTCTGTGGATTCCTCGGTTAACTGCCACCAAGTGGGACTATCGTAAGAGAGACTCATACGCCAGTGATCACCCGGTGTATAAATCGCCCCCGCTTGTACGCTAAACCCTTCCCCATCGGTTCTTTCAAAAGATCTGTAGGTAAGACCCTGTAGCGGACTGTTGGCTGCAACTGAGCTCTCAGAAACAATATTTGAGCGCGTGTATCTCAAAATATGACTGTTTATGTTTAGGCCTAAAAACAAATCATCACCATATTGGGTTGCGATGTTTAGATTAAACTGACGCATGGAGCCACCCAGTTCTTGAAACGTATTTTGACGGCGCAGGTCATTGACAGCACTGACATAATTTATATTGTTATTGGCTTCATTTACCGGGTTTATTAAATAAGCTTGATAAGCCAATAACCCAAGTTGCGCCCCGCGCCCTAATGTATTTCCGAGATAGGCATAAGCGGAACCAAGCGTTTCCCCAGAACCTAATTGTAACTCGGAGAGCGCCGTGCCTTGGGCTCGGTCAGAAAAGTAATTCGATAGACCAAAATCTGTATTTCCAGAAACCGCAATGGATTGATCAAAATTCTTTAAAGTAGCCATGGAGAACCCAAAAGATATTTTCCTCCAAGGGCTATTTTCGTTTATTTGTTCTGCCACAATAAGCCCGCCTGCATGTCCAAAATCGAAATAATTATCTTTAGATGAGTTTTGACTTCCTGAAAAATTGCTTTTCGTTTTCCGACCCCCTATAGTTAGACCGAAATCGACTTTGCTATTGATGTTTACCGCACTCGCAGCGGGGTTAAAATGAAGACTACTTACGCCCCCGCCAAGGGCGTGAAATGCGCCCCCCATAGCTTGAATTCTTGCTGACCCGAAGGGGTCTAATTGAGAGAACTGCAAATAGTCTTGGGTAATTTGACTCCAAGAATTTGAATTGAGTAGTATAAAAAACACCAGCGAGAGCACTGGTGTTTTTGTGTTGAGGCTATTTTTCATTTTTAAACTTTATACAGGTTTGAATAAGACTTGACTTAGGTCAACTTCCAAAATTAATGCACTTAAATCGGATTATCCGCGCCCTCCGCGTCCGCCAGAACCACGACCTGAGGAAGGACGTGAATAATTGCGTGGAGCGCTCATCGGTCTGGTACTTTGAAATGAAGGCGCATTAAAACTTCTTTGTGCGGCATTTTCTGATTTAAACGATTTTTGGGTTGCTGTATTATTCGATGGACGAGCGCTCGTATTACCGCTAGTAGGTCTGCTTCGTCTTTTGATTTTAAAATTCTTGGCCGTGTTACTGGGCGCTACCGTTTGCGCTACAGGTCGTGTTGTGTTAACCGGGGGCACTGCCTGAGCAGACCCACGGGAAACATTCCGGTTGTTTTCATTGCTTTGCGTGGGTCTATTATTTGGGGCTTGGGTATTCCGCGCATTTGGGTTGACCCGTGATTGTGCCATAGAGCTCGTTCTGTTTTCCGCAAAAACTCGAGAGCTTCCTCTGCCGCGGACCGCAGAATTTCGATTGCCACCACGCTGTGAACTTCCATTTCGAACGGCGTTATTTCGGCCTCTGTTAAGATCAAATTCTCTGTTTGATCTCGTGGTTCTGCCCCGATTCAAATTACTGCTGTTGCGGCCTCTAAGACCCGATTGCTCGCGTGTCCCCATATTTGATCGATCTGAACGTCCTCTTGAGACAAACCGATCTTGATTTGAGCGCCCTCTGTTGGCAATGGTGGTGTAGCCGTTATTGTTGAAATACCACGGGTTGTAGTGGCCGTTATAACCCCAGCCAGAACCGTAGTAAAACCATGGGTTATAGTAGGCATTACCCCAACCCCAGTATGGGTTTGCGCCCCAATAACTGCTATATCCCCAGTATGGATTATTCCAATAATTAAATCCCCAGGGACGAAAACCGCCCCAGTATCCAGCATTCCATCCACCATACCAGTAACCCGTGTTCCAGCCATTACCATAGAGCCCATTGTTCCAACCTCCGTAAACATTAACGGTGACCTCATTGGCATTGCTGCCCCACGAGCCATAGTCATCGATATAGTCTTCTTCTACGACTACGTAACCTTCTTCATCCAAAGACTCTTGCGAACTGTAGGCGTCGATGTCTGTGAAGACCAAATTTTCTTCTGGTACTTCCTCAATTTGGGCCGCTTTGGTGCTGAAATATTGTTGGTAATAATTGTTTTTACCCTCTATCGCAGTCGATTCTTCCACGATGTAGTTGTCACCATAGATTCCATCTTCTTCATCCGCAACGCCTTTGTAGGTGTTACAGCTTACAAGAGTGATTGCTGCAAATCCATAAGTTGCCCATGCAGCTGCCTTTTTTAGATTTTGATTTACAGTTTTCATAACGATAGATTTAAATTGTTGAACATGATAAAAATAAGTAGTTTTGCCGAAACATAACTTTTTTTAACTCAAGCGCAATTACTGTGCCAACTCTCTCAATATGGGGAAAAACTTAACGTCAAGAGCCGAGGATTATTCCAAATGGTATAACGAACTGGTAGTAAAAGCTGATTTAGCTGAAAATTCAGGAGTTCGTGGTTGTATGGTGATTAAACCTTACGGCTTTTCGATTTGGGAAATGATGCAGAAGGAACTCGATCGTATGTTCAAAGAAACAGGCCATCAGAACGCCTATTTCCCATTATTTATTCCTAAGTCTTATTTTAGTAAGGAAGCGAGTCATGTCGATGGCTTCGCAAAAGAATGTGCTGTGGTAACGCACTATCGATTAAAGACCGCCGAAGATGGCAGTATTGTTGTCGATGAAAAAGCAAAATTAGAAGAGGAGTTAATCGTTCGGCCTACCTCAGAGACCATTATTTGGGATACGTACAGAAAGTGGATTCAGTCTTATCGAGATTTACCTATTTTGATTAACCAATGGGCGAATGTGGTTCGCTGGGAAATGCGCACACGTTTGTTTTTACGCACAGCCGAATTTTTATGGCAGGAGGGGCATACGGCTCATGCTACTGAACAAGAAGCGATCGCTGAGGCACAGCAAATGATGCATGTTTACGCAGATTTTGCTGAGCATTTTATGGCCGTTCCTGTATTAAAAGGCACAAAATCTGCGAATGAACGATTTGCAGGGGCTCTAGAGACCTATTGTATTGAGGCCATGATGCAAGACGGAAAGGCACTACAAGCCGGAACCTCACATTTTTTAGGACAAAATTTTGCAAAGGCTTTTGATGTAAAATTTTCGGATAAAGACGGATCTCTGAATCACGTTTGGGCCACTTCTTGGGGAGTTTCAACGCGTCTTATGGGCGCGCTAATCATGACGCACAGTGACGATAACGGGTTGGTTCTTCCGCCAAAACTCGCCCCAGATCAAGTGGTTATTGTACCGATATACAGAACCGATCAACAATACGCTGATACGGTTGCAAAAGGTCAAGAGATCGTTCAATTATTGCGTCAAAAGGGTATTCGCGTTAAATTGGATGCTCGCGATACACACAAGCCAGGATGGAAGTTCAATGAGTATGAGCTAAAAGGTGTTCCCATTCGAATCGCCCTTGGGCCAAAAGATCTAGAAAATAATACCATTGAGGTTGCTCGCCGAGACACCTTATCCAAAGAACTAATTTCGCAAGCTGAAGCAGTGGATTACATTGTTACTTTGCTTGACACGATACAAGAGAATTTGTTCCAAAAGGCAATGGAGATGCGTGTGTCTTTGACCCATGAAGCTG
Source organism: Flavobacteriaceae bacterium UBA2000 (assembly GCA_002335345.1). GTDB lineage: Bacteria > Bacteroidota > Bacteroidia > Flavobacteriales > Flavobacteriaceae > BACL21. Next base: position 4,422 of record DDCS01000146.1, read on the forward strand.
AGGATTATGAGCAATTTAAGCGTTTATTAGAAGAAAAAGGTGGTTTCGTTTGGGCCCATTGGGATGGGACTACTGAAACTGAGGAGCGTATAAAGGCTGAGACGAAAGCGACCATACGTTGTATTCCCCTTGACGGGCCTGTTACCCCGGGTAAGTGTATCTTGACGGGTAAAAATTCCTCGCGAAAAGTGTTGTTCGCCAGAGCATATTAGATTTTTTTGAAAAATAAAATGCATTACTTGCGGCATTTAAAAAATGTTGTATTTTTGCATCCGCATTTTGAATTAACGGCCCATTCGTCTAGTGGTTAGG
>DDCS01000023.1:0-5083 GCA_002335345.1 Flavobacteriaceae bacterium UBA2000
ATTTAATTATTTGAGTTTGCCCAAGGATTTAAGACAGGATCTGCCTGGTCATGAGAATTTGTCCTTTACCGCGGAAAATGAAATGATTTACGGGAACGCGCAAGGGTATCTCAGGGTAAAAGGGCGAACCCCAAGTGCCCCAAACCTCAGCACACAGTTTGACCGACTCACAGCAACGGACGCCGAAGGAGAATCAATCGATTTATCATGGCAAAATCCGAGCGCGCTCGATTATCGCTTGAACAACCTTAGTTTTAATTTTCATTATCCGGATTACGGTAAATACAACAATATCCTTTTTTCCTATCGTATTTTACCCTACTACAATCAATGGAGCGAGTGGTCGGACCAAAGTCATTTTGACATTACCAATTTACCCCCTGACCAATACTCATTTGAGGTGCGTACCATGTATAATGGAATCATACTAAAGCAGCCTCTCACCTATAATTTTGAAGTCACGCCTCCATGGTATCGCTCAACGCTAGCAATGATACTCTATATTATCCTTGGAACCCTTGTTATTATTGGGCTGAACTTGAGCTATCGCGGATACTATAAGCGCCAAAGAGATCGCATGTTAAAAGCAAAAACCGCCGATCTAGAGCTTCGTGATTTGGCCGCCCAGAAAGAGATTATGGCCCTAAAGAATCAACAACTCCAACAGGACATTGAGGCCCGCAATAGAGAACTTGCGATCTCTACCATGAGTATGATCAATAAAAACACCACCCTCAACAAGTTGAAATCAGAGTTGGTTAAATCAAAGGAGGAATCAGAGAATATTGCGCCTGCCCTCTCCATTATTGATCAGGCCCTTAAGAACGATCAAGACTGGGAATTCTTTGAGCAAGCGTTTAACCATGCCGATAAGAAGTTCTTTAAACGCATCAAAGAGAAACACCCAAGTCTTACACCAAACGACTTGCGACTTTGTGTCTATTTACGATTAAATTTGTCCTCAAAAGAAATTGCCCCCCTACTCAACATCTCTGCGCGCAGTGTTGAAATCAAACGCTACAGATTACGCAAAAAACTTGATTTAGAGCGAGATGTGAATTTAAGCGAATACGTCATCAATTTATGACATCCTTTACATTGTTTATTCTGCACACAACATTACCACAACATTTTTTGTAATTTAGCACTTACTTAAGCAGACTCTTGAGAATAACGATCCAGGTCTGATTAAGTTAATGCTATGAAAATCAAATAATTGGCTACAGATTGCTCGTTTGAAAACCCGCCGCCGGAACGCTGTATCATTTTTGTATAGTTTTCAAAGGTGGCGCAACAAGTCAAACTTTGCTAATTTGCATTTAAACTAACAGACCATGAAGCAATTTTTTGTATTTGCTCTATCCTTTCTTTGGAGCATTTCAGCGCATGCGCAGGAAATAACAATTTCTGGACAAGTTACCGACAATAACAACGAGCCCCTTATCGGCGCCTCAATTGTAGAGATTGGCACCAATAACGGAGTCACAACCGACTTTGATGGTAACTTTTCGATCAGCGTAAGTAGCGAAGATTCTCAATTATCCATTACCTATCTCGGGTTTTTGGGCCGAACCGTGAGCGTCGGGACACAAAGAGATTTTTCGATCTCGCTCGATGAAGACGCTGCATCGCTCGAAGAAGTAATTGTTATTGGTTACGGAACCCAACGAAAAAAGGAAATCACTGGTGCTGTTTCCATCATTTCGAGCGAAACCATCGAAGAATTGAAACCCGTGCGGATTGAACAGGCCCTTCAAGGTCAGGTTGCGGGGGTTCAAATAACCACTCAATCAGGTTCGCCTGGGAGCCGTTCTGACATTCGTATTCGTGGTATTTCAACAAACGGAGACAATCAACCCCTTATTTTAGTGGATGGCAACGTCATCGAAGACCTCAGCGTAGTGAATCCTGCGGACATCGAAAGCATCAATGTTTTAAAAGATGCCACAGCAGGGATTTATGGGGTGCGCGCCGCGAATGGAGTTATTTTGATCACCACCAAAACAGGGCGTAAAGCAACCCCATTGAGTATCGAATATGACGGCTATGTAGGGTTCCAAGAGACGACAAGAACCTTGCCTGCCTTGAACGCCACAGAATATGGTTTGTTAATTAACGAAGCTTTTGTTGCTAATGGTTCTCCTATTGTCTATCCTAGTGTTGCCGCTCTTGGCACAGGGACAGATTGGCAAGAAGAGGTCTTTTCTAAAGCTCCTGTATTTAATCAAAGCATCTCTCTTAATGGGGGCTCAAAAAAATCGACCTATTCAGGGGGTGCCTCTGTTTTAAGTCAGGATGGAATCGTCGGGGGCGACAAAGCAAATTTTACCCGTTACAATGGGCGCCTAAATTTTAGCACCGAACAATTTGAAAAACTCACATTTCGCGGTTCTCTCTTGTATACCGGAATTCAAAGAAAAACCCTTCAAGAAAATGGCATAGGTTCTGTGCTCTACAACGCCCTTAATATGAATCCTGTACTTCCTGTTCAGGGGAACAATTTTGGTTATTCAAGAGCGGAAAACCTCCCTATCGAGGTCATCAACCCTTTAGCCCAGATCGAAGCTACTTTCAACAACTCCCAAGTTCATAAGATCAGCGGTGTCGCTGGTTTAGAATATAAAGTCGTGCCGAATCTAACCTTCAAGACAAATTATCAGTGGAACTATGCCGAGGTTGACAATCGTTATTACTCGCCGATCGCGGATTTTGGGGTAGAAGGAATTGCCGATAAGGTATTTGATCGCCTCGATGTAAGCACGCTTGTAGAGGGAGAACAATTCTTTAGAGATTATACTTTTGATGCCTTTTTGACCTACGAAAACACATTTGAAGACGCGCATAACTTAACCGCCTTATTGGGAACTTCTGTCTTCCGGACTACAGGAGATTTCTACGGATTTACCGGACAGGGGCTGCCAGACAAGCCATTTGAAGACCTTTCGATAGACGATGCCGAAACGGTTTTTGATAACTACGTAAATGTAAGCAACCGCATTTTTGATTCTCGATTGTTGTCCTACTTTACAAGGGTTCAATACGATTATAAAGGAAAATATTTGTTCTCAGCTTTATTGCGCCGAGATGGTTCCACGAATTTTGGGCCAAATAATAAATTCGGATTCTTTCCTTCGCTCTCATTGGGCTGGGTTGCCTCTGACGAAAGCTTTCTACAAGACTCCAAGATTTTTGATTTCTTAAAACTCAGAGGGTCCTACGGAATTATCGGAAACGACCGTATTGGCGCCTTTCGTTTTGAGTCTCTCCTCAGCGGAGAGGGTACTTATGTGTTTGACAACACCTTATTTTTTGGAACGGCCATTGGCGCCATTTCCAATCCTGATATAAAATGGGAGGAACAGGTGACTTTAGATGTCGGTGTGGATTCAAGATTTCTGGGCGGTAAGCTCACTTTTGAGATGGACTACTTTAATCGCGAAACGCGGGACCTATTATTGGTTGTCCAAACTTCAGGAACTACAGGATCAACTGCTCCGGGATCAGGAAACCCAGTGGCTAATGCAGGTTCTGTGCGCAACAGCGGATTTGAGCTTTCTTTGGGCTACAAAGAAAACTTTGGCAATGATTTCTCCTTCGGGGTGAATTACAACCTCACCACTTTGGACAATGAAGTGCTCTCTGTGAATAATGGTGTGGGGTACGAAGTTGGTGGTGGCTTTGGTATTGGCCAAGACCCGCCAGCAAGAATGGAAGAAGGCTTCCCGATCGGTTATTTTTACGGATATCAAACCCAGGGTATTTTCCAAACACAAGATGAGGCGGACAATGCGCCGAGTCAAATTGCTCTTGGTGCCCTTGCGCGTGCCGGAGATATTCGGTTTGCAGACCTTAATGGTGACGGGGTAATCAACACCCAGGACAAGACCTATATCGGTGATCCTATCCCCGATGTAACCATGGGACTTAACTTGTCTTTTGAGTATAAGAACTTTGACTTTCAGTCTTATTTCTTTGCTTCTTTAGGCAATGAAATCGTGCGTAACTATGAGCGAAATGATCGTTTTACAAACAGAACGTCCTATTATCTGAATCGTTGGACAGGACCAGGAAGCAGCAATGAATTCCCTAGGGTGACTACCGCAGCAACCTCGAATCTCGTCTTTTCAGACTTTTATGTTGAAGACGGTTCGTTCTTGCGCGCTCAAAACATGCAGCTTGGCTTTAGTTTAGGAGATGAGCTTCTCGAAAAGTTTAAGCTTTCTAAGCTCCGCATTTACTTCTCTGCAAGCAATGTATTTACCTTAACAAAATACCGAGGGTATGACCCAACCTCATCAAACGGATCGCCAATAGGCAGTGGATTTGACCCAGGGTTTTACCCAACGCCGAGAACCTATTTACTCGGCGCTAATATCAAACTCTAAATCGCTAAGAACTATGAAGACTACACGACCATTCAACCGTTCACGCGTTCTACTGATCACCGCTCTTGCTGGGCTTTTTGCTGCAGCATGTAGTGACGATTTTGTCTATGTAAATTCTGAAAATCAGAACAGCGAAACTTATTTTAATACCGAAGAAGACTATCAAAATGCCTTGATCGGCGCCTACGATATGTTGCAATCGTCTTATTTAAACGTCATGCTCGGCGAGATNNATTCAACAAATCGACGATATGATCCACACCCCGACTAACGAACAATTGCGTAGCATTTGGAGTTGGATGTATGCTGGGGTCAATCGCGCGAATTACATCCTAGAATTTCAAGATAAAATTGACTTTGACGGTAAAGCCAATGTCATCGGCCAAGCCAAATTCTTGCGCGCCTATTATTATTTCGAGCTCGTAAAATGGTTTGGAGATGTGCCACTTGTGGTCGATCGTCGTATCACCTTTGGGGTGCAATTTGAAATAGACCGTACGCCTAAAGCACAAGTTTACGCCCAAATTGAAGAGGACTTAATTTATGCCGCCAACAATCTTCCTGCCGTTCAAGATCAGGCGGGTCGCGTAACCAAGGGAGCGGCTCAGGCCCTTTTGGGCAAGGCCTACCTCTATCAAGAGAAATGGTCGGACGCTGCAACTGCACTGGACGCAGTGATCAACTCAGGGCCCTATGAC
>DDCS01000023.1:5109-6071 GCA_002335345.1 Flavobacteriaceae bacterium UBA2000
GTAGGTTTTAATGGGCCGCGCCAATACAATGGGCCTAATTTCGAGTCAGGTTTTAGTTTTAACGTGCCTACGCAGGAAACTTATGATTTATACGACGAAAATGATGTGCGCCGTGATTTTGGGATACTCAATATCGAACAGTGGGCCGCAGACAATTCGGGCTATAACGGAGGTGCTGGTGTGAGTTATACTGAAGGTTATGAGCATACCGGCTTTTTTAACCGCAAATACATTCCTCGTCAAGGGGACGCCAATATTGGGGATCAAAATTTGACCAACCCTAACAATTATCGCTCTATTCGTTTTGCGGATGTTTTACTCATGGCCGCAGAAGCCCATCACGAAAATGGCAATGATGCCTCGGCACAATCTTATGTCAATCGTGTTCGTGCGCGCGCAGGCTTGCCCGCAATCACGACAACAGGAGGTGATTTAGGTGACGCGATATACTTAGAACGACGATTGGAACTCGTGGGCGAAGGTCATCAGTTTTTTGATGCCGTGCGAAAAGGAAAAGCCGCTCAAGAAATTAATGGCTTCCAAAACGGAAAACACGAAGTCTTCCCGATCCCGGAAATTGAAATACAACTTACTGGAAACCGCTGGGCACAAAACCCTGGATATTAATACACAACGACCATGAAACGTACATTCAATAGCATATATGCCTTCAGTTTCGCGATTATCAGCCTTTTTTTGGCGGCGAGCTGTAGTTCAGATGACCCCAATTTCGATTATTTGAATTCGGCACAAGTTCCTTCGAATTTAGGTTTGATTGTGACCCCGACAACCGATAACTCAGGAAATGTAATTTTCACACCAAGTGCTTTGAGCGCTTCGAAATTTAATTTGGATTTCGGTGATGGAAGCGAGCCTGTTTCTGTCGTTCCGGGGACTAACGCCATTCACGCTTATCAAGAAGGGTCTTATACTGCCCTTCTTACCGCGGAAAACATCAATGG
>DDCS01000115.1:0-2467 GCA_002335345.1 Flavobacteriaceae bacterium UBA2000
CGAAAAAAATAAAATGAGGGTACTTATTGCGGGGGCAACAGGATTAATTGGGAAACCTTTAGTCGTCGCTCTGCTAGAAAGAGGCGATGAGGTTCGTTTTTTGACCACAGACAATCAAAAAAAGAATAGCCTTAACGGTGCCCAAGGATATTATTGGGATCCAAAAAATCATTTTTGCCCTAAAGAGGCCTTAGAAGATGTTGATGTAGTCATCAATTTGGCGGGAACTTCAGTGTCTTTGCCCTGGACCAAAAAGCGCAAAAATGAAATTTTACAAAGCCGACTGGACACCGCCAAAGCCCTTAAACTCGCCTTAAAACATCAAGACCAGAAGGTCCACTATATCGGGGCCAGTGGAATTTCAGGTTATGCCTCGTCTTACTCGTTAAACTACACTGATCAAGACCAAACCTATGGTTCAGGTTTTTTAGCAGAAGTGGTTCGCCAGTGGGAAACAGCAACGCATCAGGGACACGGAAAAAATGTGCATACTGCTGCGGTGCGAACTGGATTAGTTTTGGCCAAAAATGGGGGTGTGCTTCCAACGATAATCAAGCCGATCAAATATGGGGTTGGCGCTATTTTAGGTTCAGGAAAACAATGGCAATCTTGGATCCACATTGATGATCTTGTGAGGATTTACCTGTGGGTTATCGACAATCATTTTACTGGAAATATAAATGCCGTAGCACCAAAGCCGGTAACCCACGAAAAAATGACCCAAGTCTTGGCGCAGCATCTAAGACGTAAATTATGGTTGCCCGCTGTACCTGCTTCTATCTTACGCTTACTGCTCGGTGAGCGATCGTCCCTATTACTGGACAGTCATTGGGTATTGCCAGAAATTTTAGTCCAGGCCAAATTCGATTTTAAATTTGGAAAAATCCGACTGGCGCTCACGGACTTGTTGACGTAGTGACATTTTGACATTTTACTTGTTGTGGCAATAAATTTGCTTCTAAAAAGAAGTCAAACATTTTTAAAGTCGATGAGTAAAAAAACTAAAAAAGCCCAAGATCAGACGGTTGAAACGCCGCAAGAGGGGACGCAACAAGAGCACAATCAGAATAATGCGGCTGAACAGAACGATATAGAATCTAAAGAATCCAATCACGAAGCTTCAAATGAACCCTCACCCGAGGATGCTTTGGCCCTAGAAAAGGACCGCTATCTGAGATTATTTGCCGAGTTTGAGAATTATAAACGCCGCACAAGCAAGGAGCGTATTGAATTATTTAAGACAGCGAGTCATGATGTCATGGTGGCCTTGCTTCCAGTCTTGGATGATTTTGATCGAGCGATAAAAGAACTTGAAAAATCAGATGATGCTTTGTTTGCGGGGGTGGCGCTCATCCGAAATAAGTTCTTTGAAACCCTTAAACAAAAAGGCTTAGCTTTGATTGACACTCAGGCTGGAACTACCTTTGATGCGGATTTACATGAGGCGATTACCCAAATACCAGCGCCTAATCCAGACATGAAGGGGAAAATCATTGATGTAATTGAAAAAGGGTATATGCTGGGTGAAAAAATTATTCGCTACCCCAAGGTAGTGATCGGACAATAATATGAAAGAAGATTTTTACGCAATATTAGGCATTTCAAAAGGCGCTAGTGCCAGTGAAATCAAGAAGGCTTATCGCAAGAAGGCCATTGAATATCATCCTGATAAAAACCCCGGAGACACAAAGGCTGAAGAAAACTTTAAAAAGGCCGCAGAGGCTTATGAGGTGCTCAGCGATCCCGATAAAAAGGCGCGCTACGATCAATTTGGTCATCAGGCCTTTGAAGGTGGTGGTTTTGGTGGTGGTGGCATGAATATGGATGACATATTCAGTCAGTTTGGCGATATTTTCGGTGGCGCCTTCGGTGGTGGATTTGGCGGTGGATTCGGTGGCGGACAGCGCCGGGCCAAAGGCAGTAATCTGCGCATTCGTGTAAGTTTGAGCCTCGAGGAAATTGCCCAGGGCGTTGAGAAAAAAATTAAAGTGAAGCGCAAAAAACAAGCGCCAGGCACCACCTACAAAACCTGCAGTACCTGTCAAGGACAAGGCCAAGTCACGAAAATTCAAAACACCATTTTGGGGCGCATGCAAACGGCAGCCACCTGTGGTACGTGTCGCGGTGCGGGTCAAATTTTGGATTATAGACCAGCCGAGGCCGATGCTGATGGAATGATGGTCAGCGAAGAGACGGTTTCAATTAAAATACCGGCCGGAGTGGTTGATGGAATGCAACTCAAGGTTTCAGGTAAAGGTAATGACGCCCCGGGTCAAGGTATTTCAGGAGATTTAATCGTAGCCATTACAGAAGAGGACCATCCACTGTTGCAAAGAGAGGGAGATAACCTGCACTATGACTTATACGTGAGCCTTTCTGATGCCGTTTTGGGAACGTCCAAAGAAATTGAGACGGTTTCCGGTAAGGTTCGCATCAAAATTGATCCCGGTGCTCAAAGTGGAAAAAT
>DDCS01000115.1:2524-20219 GCA_002335345.1 Flavobacteriaceae bacterium UBA2000
GCATTTTATGCCCAAACCTGAAAAAGAAGACAAGTCCTTTTTTGAAAAGGTAAAAGATATGTTTTCGTAAATTAATGTTAAAAACATATTTTTTTGTTTATATTTGAAGGTCTCTTTTCCAATAAAGAGTCAATTTTTTCTTTTTTCATAGCAATTTTTTTTCCCACCCTAAGTCATTCGATTTAGGGTGGGTTTTGTTTATATACGCCCTATTTTCTTCGCAGATGAATTACCTTTACGGGGTAATTATACTCTTATCAAAGCGCGATCAATAATTTGAGTTATGGCATTATTAGAAGTAAATGAAGTTTCTAAATCTTTTGGCGATTTTAAAGCACTGGATCATGTCAGTCTCTCTGTCCCTAAAGGTTCTATTTTTGGCTTACTCGGGCCCAACGGGGCAGGTAAGACGACATTAATTCGTATCGTTAATCAAATCACTATGCCCGATCAGGGTCGTGTGTTTTTGGATGGTGCGCCACTAGCGCCACATCATATTAGTGATATTGGCTATTTGCCCGAGGAGCGGGGACTCTATAAATCCATGAAAGTTGGGGAGCAAGCACTCTACCTGGCGCAACTCAAAGGCATGGCTAAATCAGAGGCAAAGGCCCAGCTCAAAATGTGGTTCGAACGTCTTGAAATCGCGCACTGGTGGGATAAGAAGATTCAAGAGTTATCCAAAGGGATGGCTCAGAAAATACAGTTTGTTGTTACCGTATTACACCGGCCTAAACTTTTAATTTTTGACGAACCTTTTAGTGGCTTTGATCCGATTAATGCTCAAGTCATCCAAAAGGAGATTTTGCGCTTGCGCGACGAGGGCGCTACCGTTATTTTTTCAACCCACCGAATGGAATCCGTAGAAGAGCTCTGTGATCACATCGCCTTGGTGCATCAATCAAAAAAAATTCTAGACGGTAATCTGACTGAAATTAAACGGGCGCACCTGAGTAATCGCTATAAAGTGGGGATCGAATGTGCTGACCCTGAGCAGACGCTCAAAGCGATCGGTGCAAAATTCAATATTGTGCCAAGTACTTTTAAGTCGGTCTATAAAGGGGTGCAATTCAGCCTACAACTTGCCGATAAGGATCATCCCAATGAGGTCATCACAGGGTTAAGTCCTTATGGAATCATTTATCATTTTGTGGCAGAGGTCCCTACGGCCAATGATTTATTTGTTCAAGCCATAAATCAAGACAAGAGATAAAACAAAGAATGCTTTTCATCCAAGCGATAATCATTAAGTAACAGATTTATGAAACACCTAGGTCTTATCATAACAAGAGAATATCTCAATAAGATTCGCAACAAATCTTTTGTGGTCATGACTTTTTTAAGTCCCCTGCTTATGGTCGCATTAATTTCTGTAGTGGCCTATCTCTCAAGCATGAATAATGACACGATAAAGGACATTAAAGTCTTGGATCAAAGTGGTTATTTTGGTCATCTTTTTGAAGACCGCCAGCAGTTGCGCTTCGAGATCTTGCCGGACATGGAACTCGATCAAGCCAAAACGCTGGCCGAGGCAACTGCCGCCTATGGACTTCTTTATATTCCAAAGGTTGATTCAATTGCAGCCCTGGGCAAGGGCATTACCTTTTATAGTGCTGACACGCCTGCGTTAGGGGTAACGGTCGCTATCGAGCGCTTGTTGCAACGACAGGCGAATGCCTTGGTTTTGAGAGAAAACGGTATTGACGACAAGGCCATAGAAGCTTTGTATTTTAATGTATCCACCCAATTAGAAACCTTTGCCGGTCAAGAAACTTCTAAACTTGGTTCAGGGTTAAAACTCGTTTTTGGGGGTGCAGCGGGCTATCTGCTCTTTATGTTCATCATTATTTACGGTAACATGATCATGCGCAGTGTTATAGAGGAAAAAACAAGCAGAATTATTGAGGTCATTATTTCTTCGGTTAAGCCCCGTGCTTTAATGTTGGGAAAGATCTTTGGAACAACCTTGGCAGGAATAACACAATTTGCTATTTGGGTGGTAATTCTTGGTGTGTTTTCAATCATTGCTTCGGGCGTACTTGGCCTTGAATTGGGCTCTGGGGTCAGTATGGCCCAGGACGCAGCACAACTCGGTGATGCGGCTTCTCAAGAAATGGCTGTGGCCGTGGCCAAGGAAATATGGCAATTGCCCTTAACGAATCTTGTTGTGATGTTCTTTTTGTATTTCATAGGAGGCTACCTTTTGTACGCCTCTTTTTACGCAGCCATTGGCGCTGCAGTGGATAGTGAAACCGATACGCAGCAGTTTTTATTGCCTATTCTCATGCCGCTGATCATCGCGGTTTATGTGGGCGTATTCACGGTGATTGAAGATCCTCATGGAACCGTCTCACAGGTTTTTAGTTTTATTCCATTAACCGCTCCGGTGGTGATGCTTATGCGCATCCCATTTGGGGTTCCCCTGTGGCAACAAATTTTCTCGGTGCTGCTTTTATTTATTACCTTTATGGGAACGGTCTGGTTTGCCGCAAAAATCTACAGGGTAGGTATTTTGATGTATGGAAAAAAGCCGAGTTATAAAGAACTAATTAAATGGTTGAAATATTGATTCAAGATACCGAACAAGAGTTGGCCCAGACCATCAAACGCAATGTTTGGGAAGCCATTTTAGATATTTTGAATTGGGGCTTTCATTGGGGTGAAGGCGCAAATCATATTAAGATCACCGTAGGCACACTGCTTCTGGTCATTTTTGCCTTTGTGGCGACGAGTTATGTCTTAGGCCTGGTGCGTAAACTCTACACCAGAAATCTTAATGAAACCGACACGCATAAGTTTATCAGTGTATTTAAGTTTATAAAATACCTGTCTTATGTGATCGTTGTTTTTGCGGTGTTGAGCTTTTCTGGAGTCAATGTAACCCCTGTTCTTGCCGCGAGCGCGGCACTTTTGGTCGGGGTTGGTTTGGCCTTGCAGGAACTTTTTCAAGATGTCCTTGGGGGGGTGTTTATCATGTTGGATAAGTCGCTCCAAGCGGGGGATATTATTGAAGTTGAGGGTAAGGTAGGCCGCGTGGTGGATATTCGACTGCGCACAACGCGGGCGATCACACGTGATGATAAAGTCTTGATTATCCCGAATCATAAATTTATTTCTGATACGGTATACAATTATACCCAAAATCACAAGCAAACCAGAGAGACGGTTTCAGTGGGTGTCGCCTATGGCAGTGATACAACCTTGGTCAAGACACTTTTGCTGAAGAGTTTAGAGAAAGATTCGAGGATTTCAGCCCGCCCTAAACCCTTTGTGCTCTTTGAAGACTTTGGAGATTCGGCACTTATGTTTAGCGTCAACTTTTTTGTTACCGATAGTTTTACTGATCCTATGGTTAAAAGTGATATTCGTTTTAGAATCGATCAACTCTTTCGAGAAAATAACATTAGTATTCCTTTTCCTCAGCGCGATGTGCATTTATTTACACGGCCCACACAAGAACTCCCAAAAACTGATTGATCATGCCTAAAATTTTGATTGTAGAAGATGAAGCGGCTATCAGAAGGGTGCTCTCAAAGATTCTTAAGGAGGAAGATGCCGCGTACGATGTCTTTGAGGCAGAAGATGGGCGTCGGGGCTTAGAGATGATTCAGTCACAAGAATTCGACTTGGTTTTTTGCGATATCAAAATGCCGGTAATGGACGGGATGGAGTTACTTGCGGCGATGCAAGAGCAATATTCAGAGATACCGGTGGTCATGATTTCTGGTCACGGGGATATCGAGGTTGCCGTAGAAGCCATGCGCATCGGGGCGTTTGATTATATCTCAAAGCCACCCGATTTAAACCGTTTACTCAATACAGTGCGCCTGGCTTTGGATCGCAAGCAGCTCGTGGTGACCAACAATCGTTTGTCCAAAAAGGTAGCCCGAAAATACACCATGATCGGCTCATCACAGGCCTTAGATCGCATCAGGTCAATGATTGAAAAAGTCGCGCCGACCGATGCACGGGTTCTCATCACGGGGCCTAATGGTTCGGGTAAAGAATTGGTCGCCCACGCTTTGCATGCCCAGAGCGCCAGGGCCAAAGGCCCAATGATTGAAGTCAATTGCGCGGCAATTCCCAGCGAGCTCATAGAAAGTGAATTGTTTGGTCATGTTAAAGGGGCGTTTACCTCGGCGGTCAAAGATAAGGCCGGTCGATTTGAAAGCGCTAACGGGGGCACCCTGTTTTTGGATGAAATCGGCGACATGAGTCTTTCTGCTCAAGCGAAAGTTTTGCGGGCCCTACAAGAACAAAAAATTCAAAGAGTAGGGAGTGATAAAGACATCAAGGTTGATGTACGTGTTTTGGCGGCAACCAATAAGGATTTAGTTCATGAAATCAAGGAGGGTCGTTTCCGCGAGGACTTATATCACCGCTTGGCGGTTATTTTAATTGACGTACCCGGGCTCAATGAGCGCAACGGAGATATCCCAGAACTCGTCGGTCATTTTTGCACCCAGATTGCCACAGAACAAGGCGCTCCGATAAAAATTTTTGACGATAAGGCCTTGGCGCTACTCGAATCTTTTGATTGGACGGGCAATATACGTGAGTTGCGCAATGTCGTAGAGCGCTTGATTATTTTAGGCGGGCCAAAGATTACCGAAGAAGATGTGCGCGCGTTTGCGCAAAAGAAATAAGTTTTTAAAATTTTTAGATCGATGAAAAATTCAATTTCTATTGTCCTTTTGGCTGTATTTTGTCTGGCCACCACGGGCCTTCATGCCCAAGAGTCCACGGCTGACGCGCAAATGCTGCGAAAAATTTATGATATGGCCCTGACTGACGGTAAGGCCTACGATTGGCTCGATCATTTATCAAATGAAATAGGCGGGCGTTTGTCCGGCTCATTAGAAGCAGAAAAAGCGGTACAGTACACCAAAGAAGTGATGCAAGAAATCGGCCTAGATTCTGTGTGGTTGCAACCGGTAATGGTGCCGAAATGGACCCGCGGGGTGCCCGAATACAGCTACATCGAAACGGCTCCTGGGATAAGTTCTGTCGTTAATGTCTGCGCTTTAGGAGGCTCTGTATCTACTCCGGATGGTGGATTAAAGGCTGAGGTTATTGAAGTTAAGGGCATTGAAGAGCTTGAGGCATTAGGGCGAGACGCGATTGAGGGAAAAATTGTGTTTTACAATCGGCCGATGCAAGCCAATTTGATTCACACTTTTGAGGCTTATGGTGGTTGCGTCGACCAACGCTATTCCGGGGCCAAAGAAGCCGCCAAATTTGGTGCTGTTGGGGTAGTGGTTCGTTCCATGAACCTAAGACAAGACGATCTGCCGCATACCGGCGCCATGAGCTATGATGACTTGCCGGTGAGCAAGCGCATTCCGGCTTGTGCTATTGCTACCAATGACGCTAATTATTTGAGTACGGCTATAAAACTTAAGCCAGACTTGTTGTTTTATTTTAATCAAACTTGTCGTGTTTTCCCAGATGTTCAATCCTATAATGTGATTGGCGAAATTCGCGGTTCTGAGTTCCCTAACAATTATATGGTCGTGGGCGGTCATCTAGATTCTTGGGATTTAGGCGACGGTTCCCACGATGACGGCGCAGGTTGTGTTCAATCCATTGAGGTATTGCGCTTATTGAAAAAAATGAACTACAAACCGCGACACAGTATCCGCGTGGTCATGTTTATGAATGAAGAAAATGGTTTACGCGGCGGACGAAAATATGCCGAAGAAGCCCAAATAAAAAAAGAGAATCACGTTTTTGCCTTAGAAAGTGATTCAGGTGGATTTACCCCCCGCGGGTTTTCCATTGACGCAGATTCAGACAATATGGATCAAATTCAATCTTGGGTTCCCTTATTTAAGCCTTATTTGATTCATTATTTTGAACCAGGGGGCAGTGGTGCCGATATTGGCCCACTTAAAAAAGACGGGATGGTCTTAGCCGGGTTACGCCCCGACTCACAGCGGTATTTTGATCATCACCACGCTTCGAATGATACCTTTGACGCGGTGAATAAGCGCGAATTAGAATTGGGTGCGGCCACCATGACGTCACTGATTTATCTTATGGATAAATACGGAACCAAGACAGAATACACCAATATTCCAAAATAGGGTGAGTACCATGCCACTTGAGCGCTATACACGCGAGTTTGGGTATAACCTGCGCCTGGCGGGCCCGGTGATTTTGGGAATGCTCGGGCATACCCTCGTTGCTTTTGTAGACAATATTATGGTGGGGCAGTTAGGTACAGCAGAACTCGCTGCGGTTTCACTGGGCAACAGTTTTATGTTTGTGGCCATGTCCTTGGGTATTGGATTTAGTACCGCGATTACCCCGCTTGTGGCAGAGGCCGAGGGAGAAGGTAATTTCTCCCGCGGAAAGATCGCCTTCAAGCACGGATTGGTCCTTTGTACTTTGCTGGGGCTGCTGCTGTTTACTTCAGTATTTTTTGCCAAACCACTCATGTACCTCATGAAGCAGCCTGAAGAAGTCGTTATTCTCGCGATGCCTTACCTGACTTATGTTGCGATCTCGTTAGTGCCCTTAATTATTTTTCAGGCGTTTAAACAGTGCAGTGATGGACTCTCACTAACGCGTTACCCCATGTACGCGACCTTGGTGGCCAATGTGGTTAATGTGGTATTGAATTACTGTTTCATCTTTGGTCATTTTGGGGCACCGGCCCTGGGTGTAGTGGGGGCAGCAATCGGAACTTTAGCTTCTCGAGTGATTATGATTTGGGTGCTCTGGTGGCTTTTAGCCCATCATCAAAAGGCCAAGTGGTATGTCCGTCATTTGCGTTTTAAATTATTGAGTTCAAGGGTGTTCAAAAAGATTCTGCACCTGGGCTTTCCCTCGGCCATGCAAATGTTTTTTGAGGTGGCCATTTTTACTGCGGCGATATGGTTATCTGGGGTACTGGGAAAAAATCCACAAGCGGCGAATCAAATTGCGCTAAACCTGTCCTCAATGACCTTTATGGTGGCCATGGGCTTTAGCGTGGTGGCCATGATCCGCGTGGGGAATCAGAAGGGTAAAGGCGCGTTTGAGGAGCTGAGAAGAATCGCCTTTTCCATTTTTTTGCTCAGTGTCATTTGCGCCAGTGTTTTTGCCCTTTTGTTCTTTATTTTTAGAAACTTCTTACCGACCATCTATTTAGATTTGGAAGATTTAGGTCAATTTGTAGATAACCAACAGGTTATGTTAATGGCGGCCGAACTGATGCTCGTGGCGGCTATTTTTCAAATTAGCGACAGTATTCAAGTCGTAGCACTGGGTGCATTACGCGGCTTACAAGATGTATTTTATCCCACACTGTACACCTTTATTTCTTATTGGGTTGTTGGGTTTCCGATCTCATATTACTTGGGGATGTATACCGAATGGGCCAGTATGGGTATTTGGATCGGCTTACTCGCTGGATTGAGCGTTGCGGCACTGACGCTTTTATGGCGATTCAATCGGCTCTCCAAGCGCCTCATTGCGCAAGGACAGGCGACGCTATCGATAGAAAATTCTTGATTACCTTTACCACCAAACACCACACCATATGGAAATGCCAAAATTCTTATTAGGAGACAATACCGATACCCCAGACGCGATTTATGTGATTCATACCGAATTTCCCAGGTTTATCATCAATCTCGTTGATGACCAAATCGAGTGGTTCGAAGAATTCGATAGTGAAGATTTAAAAGAACTCGAAGAAGAAATGGCGCGTTGTATCGATCAAGCTTCTGAATTTTACGATCGAGAAATGGCCCATTACGAAAACTCAGATGATTGAAGTTTTAGGGGCATATGATCAGGCACTTTTTGTTTGGATCAATAGTGCCGGGACTCCCTTTTGGGATCCGTTTTGGCTTGTTGTGACATACAAATGGTCCTCTATTCCTTTGTATGTGGCGCTGCTTTTTCTCTTGAGACAATATTACAGTTGGCGTCAAGTCTTTCAAACCTTATTTGTACTGGGGCTCATGATTGTGGTTACGGATCAGCTGGCGAATTTATTTAAATATGTCTTGGTGCAGCGACCGAGGCCTTGTCGTGAGGAGGGCTTACAAGATCAGCTCAGAATGGTGGCCGCTTATTGTGGTCGTTATGGCTATTTTTCGGCCCATGCAGCCAGTTCAGCTGCTTTAGCCAGCTTTTTAATTCGCTTGATAAAATATCATAGAGGGCGGCCTAGTGTATGGTCACAGGGTTTTATCTCCAAAGTTATCGCCCTTTTTACACCGAGATTTTGGATCGTTTTATTGCTGATTTGGGCGGCGGCCTTAGGCTACAGCCGAATATATCTGGGGGTACATTACCCTTTTGATGTCCTTACCGGTTGGTTTGTTGGTCTAGCGCTTGGTGGGTTTGTTTTTTATCCACTCCAGCTCTGGCTGATCCGACGATTTTCGTAGTTCTATTTTTGCGATTTCTTGTTTACGGTATGCACGATAAAAAAGTCACGCCATAGTCTGGGACGATGGGTTCTTTGACCCGGGCCTTGTGGATTCATATCGAAGCGATCAACGAGTTCTAGCTGATCTTCTTTGAACTGTCTTTTGAACTGAACCAAATTGTCCTGAGAAACAAGGACCCCAAAGACCGAATCTTTGGGCTGAATAAATTTGTCGTTTATTATCAGACCGGGAATCGGTTTACCAAAATCCCAAACCATTTCCGGAGTAAAGCCGCCAAATTCATAAACTTTGATCTGGTTTTTCCGCTCCCACTCAGCCAAAAGACGCAGGGGTTTAAACTCTGGATTTTGACTTATTGCCGGGGCCAGAGGCAGGCCAAAAAGTACAATAACGACAATCATCGCAATACTCCCCCTAAAGGACCATTGAATTTGCTGTTTGATCAGGCCATAAAGAATTAATGTGGCGCTCAGGGCGAGACCGATGGCCGTTAAAACAAACCAGATCATATAAGGACTGAGCGATGCCCCTAAAATAAGCCAAGCACCTGCGGGAAAAGCCAGCCCGACGAGCCCTAAGACCCCAAAGTGAATCTGTAAGGGGATGCGGAGCCAAGGACTCATCGTTTTAAATTGTTTTAAGGCGTATAAAACAAGAAATCCGATATTAAACGCCAGCGGAATTAATACAGGCAAGAGGTAACGCGGCTTTTTTTCGGGAACTAACGAAAGCAGGACTACCGCGCACGCAGTCCACCAAAAACTTAGGGCATAAGCTTTGCCATGAAACACCCTTTTTTTGAGATATGGGTAGGCCAGACTCAATACCGCGGGAATGGTCCATAAACCACTTTGAATGAAAAAACTCCAATAATAGTAAAAGGGCTTTACGTTATAGTTGGTCCAATTTGTCGTTTCTTTTTCGGTTATTGCTTTAAGATTTTCCGGATCGACGATATTGATGTAGGCATGCCACCAAAGGGCCGTAACAAGTCCGACCAGCAAGACCAGAGATAAAGGACCAACATTCGCCTTTAGATTGCGTAGTCCTGAGACAATAGCTTTGGCCAGAACCAAGGGCAAAAACAGGGCATATAGAGAAACGGGGCCTTTACTCATAAAAGAGGCGCCAAAAAATATTCCCGCAAGGAGCGCATAAGTCCATCTGGATTTTGGGTGTGCAAAAAGCTGATACAAACAAAAAATACCCCCCATCATAAAGCTATGGGTGAAAATATCCCACTGACCGTTACGCCCCGCAAACACCATGTAAAATGAAGTGGTGAGAATCAGTCCAGACCAAAGGGCATAAGCTTTATTTCGTGTAAATTTTAAGGCTAAGGCATAGCTAATCATCACGGTAAATAGCCCCATAATTGCGGCAGGTAAGCGCAGTGCGGCAATACTTTTGAGTCCAAAAATTAGGGCTGAAAACGCGGTAAGCCAGGTGGGTAATGGGGGTTTTTGGTAGCGCGGCTCTCCATTTATGGTGGTTAATAACCAGTTGCCCTCAACAATCATTTCGCGGGCGGTAATAAAATTTCGGGCCTCCATAATGTTGATGAGTAAAACATCTAAATGGGCTACAAAGACAATAAAGGCCACCCCAAAAAGTAAATATGCTGCGTACTTAGTCCCCTGATTCATTTTTGCCAATAAATAAGTTGCGTAAATAAATAATCAAACCACTGCCGTGTCCGACCAGCAGCACGGGGTCTTTTCGATAAAGGGCATAAGCAATAATCATCATGGCGCCCAAAGCACTGAGTCGCCAAAATCCTTTGGGGAGATGGGACGTTTTGCGCTGCTCTGAGTACCACCATTGATAAATAAATCTAAAGGTAAAGATCAGCTGAGCGGACACGCCAAGCCAAAAAAGCCAATCGGGAATGGCGCTGTTGTTTAACAGTAATTCGCGGTCGTAAGCGCCATTATTGTACCCATACCAGACCACCATTAATGGGAACAGGAGTAGAAAATAACGCACTGCTAGCGGGGCTTTTCGCCATTGACCTTGAAAGTGAAGATTGCGTATGTAAATGTAATAGGTTAAAGACTGGCCCAGCATTATGGCAAAATCTTGGCGTAAGTAACCATAGACAAACAATAAAAACGAAGCCAATAAACTCAGTTGCCAAAAAAGGCTCGGGGTGACGACACGCTTCTGGCGTTCAGATAAAAACCATTGAACAAAAAGGCGTGCTGAAAAAAGCAGTTGGGCCAAAAATCCAATACTGTAAATCAGCCCTTGACTCATCCTTGCTCTTTAACCTGATAGTTGATGTACTTTTTCTTCATCCAGAGGTACGCAAAACAATCCATCAAAGGCCCCAAAAGTCGATTCCATACCCCGAATTTTGCCTGGCCAGCGATTCTTGGATAATGCCTTACTGGGATTTGAATGATTTTTTCGTTTTGCAACAGAATCATCGCTGGAAGAAAGCGGTGTAGTCCTTTAAACATGGGAATTTTTTTAGCGCAGTCGGTTCGGATGATTTTAAGGGGACACCCCGTATCATCCATACCGTCATGGGTAAATGCCCGACGAATCCCATTGGCGATTTTAGAGGACATATTCTTGACAAAACTGTCTTTGCGGTTGGCCCGAACTCCAGTGACTAGAGCGTAGGTTTCTGCGTGGGCCAAAAGGGCGTTAAAATCTTCTGGATCGGTTTGAAGATCACTATCGATATAGCCCACCCAAGGGGTAGTGGCCGCATCAAAACCGGCTTTAATGGCTGCACTCAATCCGCAATTTTTTACAAAGCTCAGATAGCTAAAGGCTGGATTCCGTTTACAGGTCTCTTTCATCATGAGGAGGCTGTCATCGGTAGAACCGTCATTGACCAAAAGAACACATGCGGGTTTTGCCGCAATTTCTAGATATTTTAATAATTCCTTTTCTAGGCGTTGTAGGTTGTCCTGCTCATTGTAGACAGGAACGATTATGGTCAGCGCGTAGTTCATTTGTGTCAGGCGTTTGGTGCAAAAGTAATTCTTTATCAGGAATAAAAAGGGAAACCTAAAAAAGTGGTTTCTTTGCAAGAGAATTTATTACCCATGAAAATACTGGTCACAGGGGCTGCTGGATTTATCGGCTCACATACTGCAGAACGACTTCAAGCTATGGGGCATGAGGTGATAGGGTGG
The DNA here is from genome assembly GCA_002335345.1 of Flavobacteriaceae bacterium UBA2000. Taxonomy (GTDB): domain Bacteria; phylum Bacteroidota; class Bacteroidia; order Flavobacteriales; family Flavobacteriaceae; genus BACL21. The sequence continues at coordinate 14,061 of DDCS01000115.1, forward strand.
GACAACTTCTCGAATTATTATGATGTTGCCTTAAAGGAGCATACGGCAAAAACTCTTGAATCACAGGGGATTGTCATGCATCGCGTAGATCTTGTGAACGATGATCTTCGGGCCATTTGGCCCGAGGGCGTGGCTTATGTTTTTCACTTTGCCGCCCAACCCGGAATTTCGCAATCCAGTACATTTGAGGCCTATTTAGACAATAATTTTGTGGGGACTCAACGCCTGCTCTCAGTTTTGGAACTACTGGATCAACCGCCGTATTTGGTCAACATTGCGACCTCTTCGGTTTATGGTCTGGTGGCGACCAAAGATGAGTCTTCAGCGCCAGAGCCTGCCTCTTGGTATGGGGTCACAAAATTAGCCGCCGAACAACTGGTTTTGGCTTATGTACGTCGCGGGTTTATAAAAGGAACTTCACTGCGTCTTTATTCAGTTTATGGCCCTCGTGAGCGCCCCGATAAGTTGTACACCCGACTCATTGATTGTGGACTAAATCAAAAAGAATTTAGCCTATACCAGGGCAGCGAGCAACACAGAAGAAGTTTTACTTATGTCGGAGATATCGTTACCGGTATTGTGGCGGTTATGGATGCGGCTCAAGCCTGCAGTGGTGAGATCATTAATTTAGGTTCAGATCGCGAGCACAGCACCCGTGAGGGGATTGATGCCGTAGAGCGTTTGCTGGGTCTGACAATAATCAAAAAAATAATGCCCCCAAGACCTGGGGATCAAGACCGGACCCTAGCGGTCATCGATAAGGCCAAACGTTTATTGGGGTATGCCCCAAAAACGAGTCTCGAAGAAGGCTTAAAGGCCCAAATTGAGTGGTTCAAGTCTTTGTCCTAAGCGCTGTTTTTAATAGGATTTCTGCAGCGTCTACAGGCGTTATCTTGTCCTTAGAAACTTTTTCTTTGAGCTGGTCCCACTGGTCGATAACCTCTGGATGCAATAACAAGGCTTCTCGCAGAGATTCAACAACCGTTTTTTCTAACCAACTTAAATTTTGATCAATACGTTTTTGTGCAAAATGACCATTGGATTGAGTTAGGGTCACGTACTCCTGGATCATTGACCATACCGCGTCAATCCCGATATTATGAAGCGCGGAACAGGTCAATGTTTTGGGCTGCCATCCACTGGACTTATGCGGAAAGAGTCCGAGTGCCCTTTGGTATTCGATTTGTGCCGATTGAGCTATTTTTAATTGAGCCTCGTTATCGGCTTTATTGATCACAATGGCATCGGCCATTTCAATAATCCCGCGTTTAATGCCTTGAAGTTCATCACCGGCACCAGCGAGTTGGAGCAATAAGAAAAAATCGCAGAGATCAAAAACGGCTGTTTCGCTTTGACCGACACCAACGGTTTCAATTAAAATAAGGTCGTAACCAGCGGACTCACAAAGGATAATACTCTCTCGTGTATGACGCGCCACACCCCCTAAAGTCAGTCGGCTCGGGGTAGGGCGGATAAAGGCGAGTGGTGATTGAGTGAGTTCTTGCATTCGCGTTTTGTCTCCCAATATACTGCCGCCACTAAGACTACTGCTTGGGTCTACGGCCAAAACAGCCACGCGATACCCCTTTTTGGTGAGCATCATGCCCAACTGTTCTATAAAGGTGCTTTTGCCCACGCCGGGCACTCCTGTGATGCCAATGCGCAGAGACTTGCTGGGACCAAAGGCCAGTTTGAGTATTTCTTTAGCCTGAGCTTGGTGTTTTGCTGCGGTGCTTTCAATTAGAGTAATGGCTCGGCTCAGTGCGGTTTTGTTGCCCTTTTTAAGCTCGGTAACGATCTGCTCTGCACTGAGTTCAGTCAGACGTGCCTGACGGACCAAAGCAATAGAAGCATCCTTAGCGCTTTGTGCGCTCACGGATGCTTCTGACGGCTTTGATTTATGTGTTGGTTTTTTAGTCATAAAAAAACCTAACCTATGGTTTATTGTTTGACCACAGGTACGGTGTGTTTAGCGCCAAGAATCTCAGCGGTAACAAAGTATACCCCTGGCGTTAAATGTTTGATTGAGATAGACTGCTCCAATCCCGCGTTGTCTATATTCATTAGATTTTGCCCCATAAGATTGTAAATCGAAATACGATCTATAGCAAGCGCGTTACGTACAGTGATATTGTCCTGGGCTGGGTTTGGGGCCAAGGCGAAATTCACAAAGGCGTTTTGGTCAACACTCATGATATTGGTACAGTCGATGGTGATCTCGAAGTCTCCTGAATCATTGGTCCCTTCAACCATGATGAAGTAGCTACTGATTCCGTCACTCTCAAAGGTAACCGCACTTTGGACCCCACAAGAATCATCGTTTGAGGCGATTTCGTTTGTTAAATCACAGTTGTCATAAACGCGAATAATGGTATCGAAGTTTGTGTTTCCGTTACACAAAGAGGCCGTAACCATTTGCGCCTCTCCACTGCCTACATATTTATAGAACACGTCGTTGGTGCCATTTCCACCTGAATCTGTTGCATTGGTCGTAGATCCTGCAAGGGTTTGGTTGCAAGACAACAAGATTGCATTCGTACAGGCATCATTAATTGCGGTGCTTTCAGCAAGACGCAAAACGAATCCCGTGCCATCATCCGCTAAGCCCACAACGGTAGTTCCATCACCTGAAACCGCTAAAGGGAGCGCAAGAGTGCGTCCTTCAGTATCGATACCCAGGCTGGTCGCCAAGTCATTTAAGTTTTGTAGACCAACACCATCTTTGTAATAAAATCCTTGACCTTGCGTCGCAGGAGCGGGCCATGGACGATAAAATCCGACGACTACTGATCCATCATCAGAGAGTCCGGTCGTCGCTCCTCGCCAGCCATTAACCGGTGCAGGACCGATATTTTCCATACCTGTATTGATATTGTATCGCCAAGCTTCATAGTTGTTGCTTGAGCCACCGCTTCCGCCCACCGTAGTTCCATCAAACGAAACAGAGCCCGCTTCAGAGGCGCCACCGCCTGGGTGAGTCAACAATTGTTGTACCCCATTGACCCAAATCGCCCCTTGACGAAAACCTGTGGTGCTGTCTTGCCATCCTACCACGACACTGCCATCTCCATTGCAGTCGTTTGCTCTTGAACTGCTCCCAGAAACAGTACTCCCGAGGTCAACCATACCCGTAGCAGCGCTCCATTGAATGGCATGCGCCGATCCAGCATTGACCCAGCCTAAGCCCACAATGGATGTTCCGTCTTGAGAAATACCCCATGAAGAACTGGTCGAGTTTCCAGAGGATCCACCGATCCCTCCTAGATTAGTCCAGAGTCCACTATCGACATCATAAACACTTAATTCACCAAGACCAGTGCTTGGATTGATACTCGTCCCAGCAATTTTACTGCCATTGGCGCTTACATCAGGGCGACCACCATAGCCTTGGGGTGCGACCCCGCCTATGGTCATTGCTCCATTTTGCTCTGTCCACATAAAGAGTTCCGTTCCTTCGTCGCCAACAACAACAGTCCCGTCATAATTCACTCCTGAGGCAGCATACAGAAAACCGATATTGGTGTATTGCGCCTGAACATTAGTCCAAGTGCTCGCGCCAAATAGAGCAGCAATAAGTAATGTTTTTTTCATCGTTTTTGTTTCTAATTACGCATTTGATTGAATAACCCATTCTCCTTTTTGAATCAGCGGAATGGCTTGTTTGTATTTAAGGGTTTTGGTTTGGCCGTTAAGGACATGTTTGATAGTCACTTTGTCATTGCGTCCAATCTTTGGCTGCTCACGCACCACAGTCTCTACAGCTTGAGCTTTATTTTGTGTTTGGCCCGCTGCTCTTGTCTGCGCTGAGCGTTCATCTAGATTTTGTATTTCTTCTTTTTGTTCGCTGTAATTTTCCTTTTGGCGGACTTGTTTCGCCTCGCGAATTTGTTGCTGCTGCTCTTGTGGGAGTTCTCCTTTAAATAAGAAAGAAATCACGTCTTTATTGACCGTTTCAATAATGGATTTGAAGAGCTCAAAGGCCTCGAACTTATAGATCAATAGGGGATCTTTTTGTTCGTGTACCGCGAGTTGAACACTTTGTTTGAGCTCATCCATTTTGCGTAAATGAGTTTTCCAAGCGTCGTCAATAATGGCCAGTGAGATGTTTTTTTCAAAGTCAGTAATTAGCCCTGCCCCTTGAGTATTATAGGCCTTTTCAAGATCGGTCGCCACATTTAATGTTTTGACCCCATCGGTAAAGGGCACCAATATGCGTTTGAATTTATCTCCTTGGGTTTCAAAGACATTTTTAATTACCGGAAAGGCCATTGCGGCATTAGCCGTCATTTTTTCTTGGTAATGTTTATAGGCTTGCTTATAAATGAGCGCAGTGATGTCTTTTTCACTCATTTTTTCAAAGGCAACGACATCCACAGGAGCACTCATCGAAAAGTAGCGAATGAGTTCAAACTCAAAGTTTTTGTAGTCCCCGGCTAACTTGTTGCTCTGGGTAATGACCTCGGCGGTGTCGTAAATCATGTTGGCAATGTCCACACGCAAGCGCTCGCCAAATAATGCATTGTAACGACGTTTGTAAACCACTTCGCGTTGAGCGTTCATCACATCATCGTATTCTAAGAGACGCTTTCTAATGCCAAAGTTATTTTCTTCTACTTTTTTCTGGGCGCGTTCGATTGATTTAGAGATCATAGAATGCTGGATCACTTCACCTTCTTGAAGGCCTAAACGGTCCATCATTTTAGAAATGCGTTCGCTTCCAAAAAGACGCATCAGGTTGTCCTCTAGAGAGACATAAAACTGTGAGCTTCCTGGGTCACCCTGACGACCACTTCGACCCCGCAACTGTCGGTCAACGCGTCGGGAGTCATGACGCTCGGTTCCGATGATCGCCAAACCACCGGCTTTCTTAACGGCATCAGTGAGTTTGATATCTGTTCCACGACCGGCCATATTGGTGGCAATGGTCACAATACCGGCATCTCCAGCTTCGGCAACAATATCGGCCTCTTTTTTGTGGAGCTTTGCATTAAGTACATTGTGCTTGATATTGCGAATCCCCAACATGCGGCTCAATAGCTCAGAAATTTCAACAGAAGTTGTTCCGATCAGTACCGGACGACCTGCTTGAGAAAGCTGAACCACCTCTTCAATAACGGCATTGTATTTTTCGCGCTTGGTTTTGTAAATTTTATCATCGCGATCGTCTCGGGCAATCGGACGGTTTGTGGGGATCTCCACCACATCGAGTTTGTAGATTTCCCAAAGCTCTCCCGCTTCGGTTACCGCAGTACCCGTCATTCCCGAGAGCTTGCGATACATACGGAAATAATTCTGAAGGGTAATGGTGGCGAAAGTCTGGGTGGCGGCCTCAATTTTCACGTTTTCTTTGGCCTCAATCGCTTGGTGTAAACCATCACTATAGCGACGGCCGTCCATGATCCTTCCCGTTTGTTCATCGACAATCATTACGCGATTGTCCATAACCACATACTGGGTGTCTTTTTCGAATAAGGTATAGGCTTTAAGCAATTGATTCAGTGTATGAATACGCTCGCTTTTGATGCCAAATTCGCGGAACAGCACTTCTTTTTCTTTGGCTTCCTGTTCCAGGGATAAGCCTTTACTTTCAATTTTTGCGATTTCTGTACCAATCTCTGGCATGACAAAAAAGTCGGGCTCATCGCTACCCGAGAGATAATTCACGCCTTTGTCAGTGAGTTCAATCTGGTTGTTTTTTTCGTCGATTACAAAATACAATTCGGCATCCACTTTAGGCATTTCCCGATTGTTGTCCTGCATGTAAAAGTTTTCGGTTTTTTGCAGAATTTGTCGCACGCCTTCTTCTGAAAGGAACTTAATGAGTGCTTTGTTCTTAGGAAGTCCTCTATAAACGCGCAAAAGTTGAAACCCTCCTTCTTTAGTATCGCCACTAGAAATTAGCTTTTTCGCTTCAGCCAAAACTCCGGTAAGATATTTGCGCTGAACATCGACAATTGAGCTGATTTTAGGCTTAAGTTCGTTGAACTCATGGCGATCGCCTTGGGGCACTGCTCCAGAAATGATCAGGGGCGTACGGGCATCATCAATAAGGACACTGTCCACCTCATCCACTATGGCGTAATGGTGGGGTCTTTGGACTAAATCATCAGGGGCATGCGCCATATTATCGCGCAGATAATCAAAACCAAATTCGTTATT
>DDCS01000105.1 GCA_002335345.1 Flavobacteriaceae bacterium UBA2000
TGCCATAGTATGTGCATTTCTGGGAACAATTATCGGAAAACAATTGGTAAGAAAAGTAACCTTTAAAAATGTCCAGAAAGTGGTTGGAGTGCTCTTAATCTTTATGGGGTTGCTCCTTATTTTAGGTATACTCTAAATTAAAATCACGGCAATGCCGGTGGCAATTAACATTACCACAGGCGTATTTTAGATTTTAATTTCTAGTATTCAACTTCACCCTCGCCATCATAATCCCATCCCGTATCGGCAATAGAATGTTCTCTACTCTAATATCAGCATTGATTTTCTCATTGTAAGCAATCAAAGCTTTCGTCGACGTATCATATGGTTTCACCTCTTGAATCACTTTTCCCGACCACAGCACATTGTCCGCCATTATCAATCCGCCTGGATTCATTTTATCAATCACCAAATCGAAATAAACCGCATAGTTTTCTTTGTCCGCATCGATAAAGACCAAATCAAATTTTTGGTCAAGACTCGGGAGGATTTCAGTGGCATTCCCCAGATGGGTCACGATTTGATGGGCTTTACCTGAGCGATCAAAATACTTCTGTTGTAGGCGTCTTAACTCGGCATTTCGGTCAATCGTATGTAAAACCCCGTCTTTGGGCAAACCTTCGGCCAGACATAAAGCGGAGTACCCCGTGTATGTGCCAATCTCTAGGATGGCCTTTGGGGCCAATAATTGAGCAATTAAACTCAAAAGACGTCCTTGAAGGGGCCCACTGAGCATGCGCGGGGCAAGCACGGTTTGCCAGGTTTCAAGATTTAATTCTTTTAAGAGCTGAGGTTCTTCTTGAGTATGTCCTTCAGCGTATTGCTCAATATCGTGCGGTAAAAAATCCACTAAGCCAATATTTTATCGATAAGATTATTTTTGGCTTCTTGATCGGGGCCAAAGAGCCACTGCAGGACATTATCTTCCCAAATCTCATCGCATTCTTGCGCGTTGAGGAGCCCTTGTTTTTGTGCTAAATCAAGAATCTTACCGGGATAAGAAGATTGAGCTGCACTTTCCATTTCTCCGAGGGGATAGGGATCATCTAAGCCCATAAGCACTTGCTTACTCCCTTGGTTTTTAATCAAAAGTTCCAAAGAACCAGTGTCATGAACCAGTGTATCAAAAAAGATATTTTTGTGACCTACACTTTTACGCGGATGAACTTTACCTTCAAAAAGGTCAGGTCGGCCGTCAAAACCTTGAATTCTTCGTCCGAGATTTATTTGGGCCAGTTGGCCGCCGTGGGCAAAACAAGTGCGCATGCCGGGAAATTTGTCCGCATAGCCATTTAGGGTATAAAAGTGATAGGCATCGGCACATTGTGCCAGCATCCAAATCAGGTGAAATCGCCAAGCAGTATTTTGAAGTTTGATAAATTTTTCACCGTCATAGGGGTGTATTTCAACGGCTAAATTATAAGAAGAGGCCAATTCAAAAATGGGTTCGTTTTCGGCGTCAAAAATACTGCGCCAAGTCCCTATTGTATCCATATAATGGGTTGGGAGACAAAGTAATCGCAGGCCCAGCTCTTCGACACAGCGTTCAATCTCCCATACCGCGCCGCGCACAAATCCGGGATGCACTACAAAACCACAGGTAAATTTACTGCCGTGATCATGCTGAATCCGGGCATTGAAATCATTTTGAAATCGCAAGGCTTGCTTCATCTCTTCTAAGCGAAGCCCATTTCCATAAAGTTGGGATAAGTTTAAAACCACCGCGTGATCGATTTTATAACGATCCATCCATTGTAGTTTTTCATCTAAAAAAAAGCTTGAATCAGTGACCGGACGACTCCAATCTTTTTGCAGCATAAATTTCCGATCCTTATCGACCCAAAAAATTCCTTTATCCTTCATGAATGCAGGAATTTCCTCGGGATAGGGGAGCAGATGGGAATGACCGTTAATGCGCAGTTTTCTTTTCATGATTCAAACAATTAGCGTTGGATATATGGCTTTTGCGATCGGCCGATGATAAAGTTACAAAGATTTTGTGCGTCCACCATCAATGGGTAGATTGATGCCATTGATATATCCTGCAGCAGGGCTACACAAAAAGGCAATACCAAAGGCTATTTCTTCGGCCTGAGCAAAACGGCGCGCAGGCACGACTGAGGTCATGAAATCACGGGCCTGTTCTGTGGTTTTGTTCAGGCGCTTGGCTGCAGAATTAACAATGTCCTCCAGGCGATCGGTTGCCGTAAAACCGGGAAGGACATTATTTACGGTAATGCCAAAAGGCCCGAGCTCCACAGATAAGGTTTTACTCCAATTCGCTACAGCCCCGCGAATCGTATTGCTTACGCCAAGATTTTCAATGGGTTGTTTCACTGAGGTAGAAATGACATTGATAATGCGTCCATACCCCGCTTGTTTCATACTCGGCACTACCCCTTGGACAAGAATTTGATTGCATAAAAGATGCTGGGCAAACGCTGAGGCGTACTGTTGTGGATCTGCGTCAAAGGCAGGGCCTGATGCAGGACCACCGGTATTGTTGATCAATAAGTGAATTTGGTGCTTTTTAACAAGAGCCTCCACGGTGGATTTAAAGGCATGCGTATCCCTAAAGTCAACGGCCATAAAATCGTGAGTCTGATTTAATTCTCTCGGCAATGCGTCCAATGTTTGCTTGAGCTTTTCTGGATTGCGTGCCAGAAGGACAATATTTGCGCCAAGGCTGGCCAGCTCGATTGCAGTAGCCTTACCGATTCCGGCGGTACTACCGCACACTAAAGCTGTTTTTCCGTTGAGTCTTAATTCCATGTTTAAAATTATTGATAACGCTGTTTCTTATGAAACCAATGGGTTTAAATGTTGATATGATTAAATTTTCGGGGCGTAACTGATACAGATATTTTTGGGTTCTGTAAAAAAGCGCAAAGCTTCAAATCCGCCCTCACGCCCAACGCCACTTGACTTAACGCCACCAAAAGGGGTGCGTAGATCTCGATTAAGCCATGTATTGACCCATACAATTCCTGACTCAAGT
>DDCS01000005.1 GCA_002335345.1 Flavobacteriaceae bacterium UBA2000
AGGCATGCGAACATTTTTATTATTCGGGCTGCTTTTTGGTCTTCTCTCTCAAAATATCTGGAGTCAAAAAGTATTCAGTACGGAATATGCCCATCAGGCGGATCTTAAAGTATTTGTCGTGGATTATGCCCACCAGGCGGACTTATCTGTTTATCGTGTGGATTATGCCCATCAAGTCAAGGGAAACGAAGGGCTTTGGTTCTTTACTGCATATCTCCATCAAGCGGATAAGTTGGTTTTTTTCGTGGATCATGCCCATCAGGCAGACCTCCAGGTGTATTTTGTCGATTATGCCCATCAAGCCCATTGGCGCACCGCTTCTAAAAAACATCTGATGTTTCGCTGACCTTTTGGTTTTCGTTATCTTTGCGACGGTCTTCATTAATACATCGCCCATGATTACAGCATCTTTTTTGACACTGCCTCAGCTTGAACTTCCGAGTGCGCGTGGGTCAATAACGGTAACGGCACCGAGCAATATCGCTTTAGTGAAATATTGGGGTAAATCTCAGGGACAAATTCCAAAAAATGCGAGTATTAGTTTTACGCTGAGTAATTGTCTCACAAAGACCACTTTGAGCTACACTCCATTTTCTGAGCAATCAAAGGAGTCACAAGGCATAGGTCGTGCGCTTGATCATTCAAACTTTGAAGTTTTTGTAGAAGGAAGCGCTAAGCCAGAATTTGCGCCGAAAATTGCTACTTTTTTTAATCGAATTGAAGCGCATATGCCATGGATCAGATCGTTTCAATGGCGAATCGATACAGAAAATACATTTCCGCATGGCAGCGGCATAGCCAGTTCCGCCAGTGGATTTGCTGCCTTAGCCGGGGCCCTCATGGAATTAGAAAATTCTTGGTCCTTGCACCCCTTAACTCCTGAATTACGTGCTCAGAAGACTTCTTTTTTAGCGCGATTAGGCAGTGGTAGTGCGTCCCGCTCAGTACTCGGGCCTCTGATGTATTGGGGAGCACACCCCGCGTTGCCTGCATCAAGCGATTTATATGCTTGCGTTTTGGAACATGAGGTTCATGCGGTGTTCAAAAATTACAAAGACACCATCCTTTTGGTCGATCAAGGAGAGAAAGAAGTCAGCAGTACCCTGGGCCATAATTTAATGCATGATCATCCCTTTGCTCATCAGCGTTTTGAACAGGCCCAAGCCAATCTCAAGAAGCTTCTCACTGTTTTGGCCAACGGAGACACCCAAGAGTTTTGTGCCCTAGTCGAGTCCGAGGCCTTGTCGCTCCACGCCATGATGATGACCTCAAATCCCTCTTATTTGCTCATGAAGCCCAATACCCTTGCGATCATTGAAAAGATTCGTTTATTCAGACGCACCCAGAACGTTCCCGTTTGTTTTACGCTTGACGCCGGAGCCAATGTGCACCTGTTGTACCCCGCTGATTTTACCCCACAGCTTATGCCCTGGATTAAAAATGATTTGAGCCAACATTGTCAAGGCGGTCAATTTATTGAGGATCAAGTTGGTCAGGGCGTTAAAAAAGTCTAATTTTACCACAAAAGATGCCATGAAAGGACCTTTATTTTACTCGAAAATATTACTCTTTGGAGAATACGGCATCATCAAAGATTCCAAGGGGCTTTCCATACCGTATAATTTTTACAAAGGGGCCTTGATTATTCCGGATGTTGAAACTCCAGAAACCAAAAAGTCCAACACGCATTTAACCGCGTTTTGTGCTTACTTAGCCCAGATAGAACAAGGCGATCAACCATTGACACGTTTCAACCTGACTCAAATGACTCAAGATCTTTCCCAAGGGATGTATTTTGACTCAAGTATTCCTCAGGGTTATGGTGTGGGCAGTAGCGGAGCGCTTGTCGCCGCCATTTACGATCGTTATGCGATCGACAAAATAACCGTTTTAGAAAACCTGACCCGTGAAAAACTTTTGACCTTAAAAGCGGCTTTTGCCCAGATGGAGTCATTTTTCCACGGAAAATCCTCTGGCCTTGATCCACTGAATAGTTATTTGAGTTTGCCCATCTTGATCAACTCCCAGGAACATATTGAACCGGCAGGAATCCCGTCGCAAACCAATACTGGAGGGGCCGTATTTTTGCTCGACAGCGGAATGACAGGGGAAACGGCACCTATGGTCCAGTTATTCATGGAAAAAATGAAGCACGAGGGATTTCGGAGCATGCTGAAAAATGAATTTGTCACCTATACTGATTGCTGTGTCGAGGATTTCTTAAAGGGAGATGTTGGGTCACTCTTTGGCAATATTAAACGACTCTCTAAAGTCGTTTTAGATCACTTTCAGCCGATGATCCCGATACAATTTCATGAGCTCTGGCAACGCGGTTTAGAAACCAACGCATACTACTTAAAGCTTTGTGGCTCAGGCGGCGGAGGCTATATGCTCGGATTTACCCAAGATTTAGATCAAGCTAAAGCGGTCTTGAAAGATTACAAACTCGAGGTAGTCTATCAATTTTAGCCTTAAAACATCGGGCTCATGGTCTCACGCCCTCAAAAAATAATTTTGCTCAAACTACTTAGTCTAGTCTCTGTAGTACGTGGTTATGCCATTGCGCTGATGATCGCAGCGCAGTTATTCACCGCAGCATTTATTTTGTCTCCTGAAGCGCCCCTGAGCGAGGTATTGTTATCGGGAAACTTATGGTGGCTTATTTTGGCTACGGCATTATCCATCGCTGGAGGCTATATCATCAATAATTTTTACGATCAAGAGAAGGACTTGATCAATCGTCCTCGACGAAGTAAACTCGATCAAATGTTGCGTCAGCAGACCAAACTTTCAGGGTATTTTATCCTCAATTTTGCTTCTGTTCTGGCCGCTAGTGCGGTTTCATTTCAGGCGGCTCTTTTTTTTTCTGGGTTTATATTTTTGATGTGGTATTACTCACACCGACTCAAAAAAATCATCTTTATAGGCAATTTGACCTCAGCAATTTTGTCGGTCATGCCCCTTTTTATCTTGGTGGTTTATTTTAAATCCTTCTCTTCGATTATTGTGGTTCATGCTTGCTTTTTGTTGCTTCTTTTGGCTTCACGGGAATTGCTCAAGGACCTTGAAAATTTAACCGGGGATTTAGTTCTCGGGTATAAAACCATTCCCGTGGTGTATGGAGTTCGCTGGGCTAAAATTATCGGGATTCTTTTGATTGCACTGACCTTCGTGCCGTCTATGGTCTTGATTTTGTATTACGATATTCACGCCATGCGCTATTACTTTTATATGACGATGGCTATTCTGCCCTATGGGGCCTTATTGTTGTGGCGTGCCAGGGAGCGGCGGGATTACTTGGTCTTACACGCCTTGCTAAGGTTGGGGATCATTGTGGGGGTATTTAGTATCGTTTTACTCAATCCCGAACGACTCATTTACGGTTGGTTTTAAATCGCTGCAAAAAGAAGTCGCTCAAGTCAAAGGAAGAGACATTTTTTATTGTCTATCTTTGTGCCCTAAATTCAATTCACCCAACTAATGGTTAAGAAAAAAAGTGGTTCGCCCAAGGCGACATCGGCCACCCGTAAACCTACAGGAGATCGTCCTGTTCAAAAAAACAGGAAGCCACTTGGTCAAGGGGGGCAAGGGGGTAAAGGGGGACGGCCTACTTTTACAAAACCTCAAAAAGTGACTGAACCTAAGCGTGATGGGACACGCCTGAATAAGTTTATCGCCAATAGCGGGGTTTGTTCTCGTCGTGAGGCCGATACTTATATTGCTTCAGGCTTAGTGACTGTGAATAATAAAGTGGTCAATACTATGGGCTACCTGGTACAAGCAGGCGACGAGGTCAAATTTGATGGCCGTCGATTGCAGCAAGAGCCTCCGACCTATGTTTTACTCAATAAACCAAAGGCAGTGGCTTCGACCACAAGTGAGTCCAAGGGGTTAACCGTAATGGATTTGATTGCCAATGCGACAAATGCCCGAGTAGCCCCAGTAGGACGATTAGGCCGCAATGCGACGGGATTGTTTTTATTTACCAATGATGATCGCCTCATGAATAAGTTACACAAAAAGGGTTTGCCGAGACTCTTTCATGTGGAGCTCAATAAAAATCTAAAAAATGAGGACTTACTCAAGATAAGAGAAGGTCAAAGTGTCGATGGCCGCACAGTAATTGTTGAGGAAGTGAGTTATGTCGCTAACGCCGCGAAAAAAGAGGTGGGATTGCGAATTAAGAACATGGGCAGTAGCATTATTAGAGAGCTGTTCGAGCACTTGGGCTACCAAGTGGTTAAAGTCGATTGTGTCGCCTTGGCCCACCTGACCAAAAAAGATCTTCCGAGAGGGCGTTATCGTCATCTAAACGATGATGAAATAAGCTTATTTTCAATGCTTTAAAATAGAATTAGAGCAGTTTATTTTTTTTAAACATTTTGCTTGTTTTTCAAAAAATAAATTACATTTGCCCTGTTTCTTAGCTGAACGAGTGAACCAAGTTTCTACCTTCGGGTTTTTGAAAAAAAGGAAGTCATATTCAAAAACTGCTTACCAGGTAAGCGACCGAAATTTAAAGCTAGCTTCCGTTTTTTTGATTCCGCGCACCGCTCATCTTTTACGCAAAAAGATCTGGGCTTTGTTGCCAATAATTGTATGAGTTACTTCATATTTTACTCTTAATCACAATTATTATTAACACCGCTTATTTTCGGTAAGGCAACAAAAATAAATGAACACAAAATACATTGATCTCATCGATCAGACTTACGAGTTTCCTCAAGAAGAATTCAAACTTGATGGAGACCATCTAAAATTTCACGATATTGATTTAATGAATTTGGTTGAAACCTATGGCGCGCCGCTAAAGTTCACCTATCTGCCAAAAATTTCAGAAAATATCCAAAGGGCTAAGACTTGGTTTGCCCGTGCGATTGAAAAGCACGATTATAAGGGCACTTACAATTATAGTTACTGTACCAAAAGTTCTCATTTTAAACACATCTTAGTCGAGGCCCTGAGCAACGATATTCACATTGAGACCTCATCGGCCTACGATATCAATATCGTAGAGAATCTCAAGGAAGAGGGTAAAATCACCAAGGACACCTTTGTGATTTGTAATGGATTCAAGCGTGAGGAATACATCGAGAACATAGGACGTTTGATTAACTCCGGCCATGAGAATTGTATCCCAATAATTGATAATTACGAAGAACTAGCACTTTTAGGTGATGCCATTGAGCGTGACTTTAAGATCGGTATTCGTATTGCCTCAGAAGAAGAACCAAAATTTGAGTTTTATACTTCGAGATTGGGTATTGGTTATAAAAACATCGTTCCTTTTTATGAAGACCAAGTCAAGTATAATGACAAGGTAGAATTAAAAATGCTTCACTTTTTCATCAATACGGGGATTAAGGATAATGCGTATTATTGGAATGAGCTCCTGAAGTGTCTCAAGGTCTACACCAAATTGAAGAAAGTCTGCCCCACCTTAGACAGTCTTAATATTGGGGGTGGATTCCCTATAAAAAATTCACTGGCCTTTGATTATGATTACAATTACATGATTGATGAAATCATCAATCAAATCAATATCACTTGTGCCTCAGAAGGGGTCCCTGTTCCGCATATCTTTACTGAATTTGGCAGTTTTACTGTAGGAGAGAGTGGCGGAGCGATTTATGAGATTCTGCATCAAAAGCAGCAGAACGATCGTGAAAAGTGGAATATGATCAATTCATCATTTATCACCACCCTGCCGGATACTTGGGCCATCAATAAGCGATTTATTATGCTGGCTGTAAATCGTTGGTATGATGAATATGAACGTGTGCTTTTGGGAGGCTTAACTTGTGATAGCGATGATTATTACAATAGTGAACAACACGTGAATGCTATTTATTTGCCTAAGTTTAAAAAAGACAGGCCATTGTACATAGGATTCTTTAACACCGGGGCCTATCAAGAATCCATAGGGGGCTTCGGTGGATTACAACACTGTTTAATCCCATCACCAAAACATATTTTAATTCAAAAAGATTCCGAAGGAAAACTAGAAACTTCGGTATTTACGCCACAGCAAACAAGCGAACAATTACTATCAATTTTAGGTTATGAGCACTAGAACTTATGCGGGAATCCCTGCAGCTTACAGCAGTCTTGACACGAGTAAAATCGTTTTAATTCCCGTGCCTTACGACGGAACCAGTACCTGGCAAAAAGGGGCTGATAAAGGCCCAGAGGCTTTTTTAAGAGCCTCTGAGAACATGGAGTTATACGATATTGAAACCGAAAGCGAGGTTTACAAGCAAGGCGTGTATTTGGCCGATGCCATTGACGAGAAGAGCAGTCCTGAGGCAGTAGTTGCCAAGGTTCATAAAACAGTAAAGGAATATATTCTACGCAATAAATTTGTGACCATTTTTGGTGGCGAACACAGTATTTCTATTGGGACAATTCGGGCATTTAACGAATGTTTTGATGACTTAACTGTTTTGCATATCGATGCACACGCAGATTTGCGTGCGACCTATGAGGGCTCTACGTGTAACCACGCCTGTGCAGTTTATGAAGCCAGTCAAACGACCAATTTGGTTCAAGTGGGTATTCGCAGTATGGATGTTGCAGAGACTACGGTCATGGATCCGGAGAAAACATGGTTTGCTCATGAAATGGTGAGTGAAGAATACTGGATGGATAGTGTTATTGAGGCTCTTGGCGAGAATGTATTTATCACCTTTGACCTCGACGCCTTTGATCCTTCGATTATGCCTTCTACAGGAACGCCTGAGCCAGGAGGCTTGCTCTGGTACGAAACCCTTGACTTTTTGCGTCGTGTATTTGAGCAGCGCAATGTGGTTGGGTTTGACATAGTGGAGCTCTGTCCAAGAGAAGAGGAAAAAAGTTCTGATTTTTTGGCGGCGAAACTTTATTACAAAATGTTATCCTATAAATTTGATGGCATTGATTCTGAAGATACTTTTGAAAGTAACTTTAATGAAACCTTCAAAAAATCTCTGCCTAAATTTAACAGCGAAAGCGATGAGTAAAAAACCAATATCAGAATTTATACAAAAGTACTACAAGCACTTTAACGCAGCGGCCTTAGTCGATGCAGCCAAAGGGTACCAAGAGCAGCTCAATCAAGGATCCAAAATGTTAGTGTCTTTAGCCGGAGCAATGAGTACCGCCGAATTGGGAAAAATATTTTCGGATATGATTCGCCAAGATAAGGTGCAGATTATCTCATGTACCGGGGCTAATTTGGAAGAAGACGTTATGAATTTAGTGGCGCACTCTCACTATGAGCGTGTCCCAAATTATCGTGATCTTACTCCAGAACAGGAGTGGGCATTACTCGAGCGTGGACTGAACCGCGTAACCGATACCTGCATTCCAGAAGAGGAGGCCTTTCGCAGACTTCAGGGACATATATTTGACATTTGGAAAGAAGCCGAGCAGCGCAATGAGCGTTATTTTCCGCATGAATTCATGTATAAATTGCTTCTTAGCGGGGTTTTAGAACCCTATTATGAAATTGACCTAAAGGATTCATGGATGTATGCCGCAGCGCAAAAAAACCTGCCTATGGTTGTGCCTGGCTGGGAAGACAGTACCCTGGGTAATATTTTTGCCAGTTACGTGCTCAAAGGAGAGCTCAAGGCCTCGACGATGAAATCAGGAATTGAGTACATGACCTTTTTGGCCGATTGGTATACGGCCAACTCAAGTAAGGGCATTGGCTTTTTCCAAATTGGAGGCGGGATTGCCGGTGATTTCCCAATTTGTGTGGTGCCTATGCTTTATCAAGATATGGAACGAACAGACACACCGTTTTGGAGTTATTTTTGTCAAATTAGTGATTCAACCACCAGCTATGGAAGTTATTCTGGGGCCGTGCCTAATGAAAAAATTACTTGGGGTAAATTGGATATCCATACGCCCAAATATATTATAGAAAGTGACGCCACCATTGTGGCCCCATTAATTTTTGCTTATTTATTAGACTATTAATTATGAGACGTGTCATCGTAGATTACAAGAAACTAAACAACGAAATACTTGACCTCTTGGTTGATAAATTTCCCTATGGTTACGAACAAGAGGACATTATTACTTTTAGAAATGCCCAAAATGAAGTCATTGAGGCCGTAGAGGTACGCACAGAGGACACCATTTATTTGGTCAAAGTCAGCAAGCGTCTGGCGGATACCATGGAAAGCTTTCAAGATGACGACAATGATTACGACGATGACGAAAAAGAGAGCACAGATACCCCTGAATTGTCCGATGAGGACGGTGAAGAGGAAGATTATTAAACGATAATTGATTTCTATATAAAGATCATGAATCCACAATTCCATTTGTCTTTGCCTTGTCGCCATTTGGAGGCGACACGTCGTTTTTTTACCGAAATTATTGGCGCCACGGTTGGGCGCCAATCAAATTTATGGTGCGATATTAATCTTTTTGGTCATCAAATTACCTATACTCAATGTGGGGCCTTTCGATTCGACTACCCTAATTATAGTTTTGAGAAAACTATTTTGCCCTCGTTTCATTTTGGCGTGGTGTTACAACCTGCAGCCTGGAATGAACTTCATGATCGTTTAGAAAGAGAAGAATTTTTGCACACTCTGGCCACCGAGTTTTTAGCGGGTCGCGTGGGGGCACACCGCTCATTTTTTGTCAAAGATCCTAATGGATTTTTGATTGAGTTTAAGTGTTTTGATCAAGACGATGAGGTTTTTGCCCATTGATCCTTTTGGGCTTTAGAATTTTTGAGTTCCCAAAATAGATAGGCAAAAAGAAGCAGGTACTCTAGACTAAGCCAGAGCAATGACTCTTGGACTAGTTCTTCTCCATAGGCTGTATAACTGAGAAATACGAGCATACTTCCCAACAAACCGATACGGCTTTGTGTCAGTATACTTAATACCAACACCGTGGTCCAATACCAGGGATGTACTGTGGTGGCGCAGAGCAGGTAAATTAAAACGGACCCCATCATCGCTTGGTAAATATTACTTTTTTGGGTCCAAACCCGATAACTTAAATAAAAAATACTGAGCGCGGTAATTAAGGAGAGTGCGGGTCCAATTTGGGCAATGAGATTATAACCCTTCCACTGAAATCCGATCCAGCGCAGCACGTAATAAATACTGGCATTAAATTCAAACTTTGTAAACCAAAGACCTGTGGTTGCTGTGTAATGGGCTATTGTTTCTGCGTTGAGCATGGGTAGAAATATAAGCCCGAGAGTCCCAATAACTCCCGTAATAAATAAGCGTATGGGTTTGATCGTTTGACTTTTTTTACATCTACCTGCGACGAATGCCCCGAGGACCGGGAGCAGCATCAAGGGGATTAGTTTAAGGCCAATTCCTATGCCCAACATGATGCCTGAAGTCAAATATTTTTTGCGCTCCAGCAGCAAAATACTGGCCAAAATACACACGGCCATAAGGCCCTCAAAGTGACCGTTACCCGTCAATTCAAGGATGATCAATGGGTTTAAGAAGTACCAATTGATGTATTTAGGATTCAATGAACGATTTAACAATAAGCGACGGCCCAAGAAAAATACGGCAAGGTCTGCCAGAATTATAATGATCCTTAAAACCGATATTTGCGCTATAATCCCACGAATACCGAGCCAATGAGGTAGGGCGAAGATCAATTGTTTTATCGGGGGGTAATTGCTGAAATTATTAGCGCTCAAAGACCCCATGGCACTTAACAACGCCCCGGAGTTTGGGAGCGTTATGCCCAGGAGTTCTGGCTGATTGATTATTGAATTTGGCGTATATAAATAGGGTGAAATTCCTTGAGCAAATAAGGCGCCGTCCCATAAAAATCGATAAACATCTTGTGAGAGACTAGGCCAAGAGAAAATCAGTAAAATCCTGAGGATTAGGCCGGCATATAAATCTTTCTTCCATGAATTTAAACCCTTATCTAGTGGGGCGCTCACCACACGCAACCAAGGCCAGCTCAATAACCATAATCCAGCGTAGGCGCTAAGCAGGATATTGGTTTGGCTTCGGCTTATATAATGCCCAATGAGGAAATAACCGACGCAAAGCAGCAGGAAAGTAAGCGCGAGTAAAGTGATATGGTTATGCCGCAGGGCCTTCATGGCCTGTTAGTTTAATCCTGCCACTCGGCAATAAACAAGTTGGTATCACGTGTTCCCCCATTATTTCTATTTGAGGAAAACACTAAATACTTGCCGTCATTACTAAAGACCGGAAAGGCGTCAAAGGTTTCACTATGCGTAATACGCGTTAGATTTTTTCCGTCGGTATCAATCATATAAAGATTGAAAGGAAATCCGCGCTCAGCCTCGAAATTACTGGAAAATAATATTTTGTCCCCGCTCGGGTGAAAAAATGGACTCCAGTTTGCATTGCCCAAACGCGTCAACTGTCGTAGGTCAGACCCGTCGGCATTACAGATAAACAATTCCATTTCTGTAGGTTCCACGAGTCCGTCCGCCAATAAAGTCTTGTATTTTTCGATGGCTTCAGGTGTTTTTGGTCGTGAAGAACGGAAAATAATTTGGGTGCCATCGGGCGAGAAAAATGCGCCGCCATCATAACCTAGCTCATCGGTAATTTGCGTGACATTCGAGCCATCAATATTCATGGTATACAATTCTAAATCCCCACTTCTCGTTGAGGTAAATACAATTTTGTCCCCCTTTGGCGAGACAGTGGCTTCAGCATCATAACCGGGTTCATTGGTGAGTTGCCCGGTAATATTGCCCTGTAGGTCTGCCACGAAAATATCGAAGCTATCGTAAACCGGCCAAACGTAATTACCGTTTTTTCTCAAGGGAACCTCAGGACAGGCCTCATTATCCAAATGTGTTGAAGCATAGACGAAATGAGTGTTGTCCGGTAAAAAATAACCACATGTGGTTCGTCCCTTTCCCGTTGAAATCATCGGAGGTTGATTGGCTGAAAATTCTTCATCGACATTCATGAGAAACATTTGATCGCAACCTACGCCCCAATCGGCATTGTTTGATTGAAAAAGAAGTTGCTGATCGTCAAAACGCCAATAGGCTTCAGCATTGTCGCCTCCAAAAGTGACTTGACGCAATGATTTAAAATGCGTCTCTTCCGGATAGATGAGCAGATTATCAGGCGCAGTATTTTGCGCCGTCTCTTCTTGGGGGTCTTGCTTCTGTTGTTTTTGACCACAGGCAGCAAAAATCAAAAGCAACAATACAAGGTGTAGGTTTCTCATTTTTGGACTATTTTTGTGCAAAAATAAAGATATGCGCACAATTACAGTCCTTTTTTCCTTATTGATTTTATCTTCTTGTGGGGCCCCTTCTGTGGCTCCCGTCGACCAGCTCAAAACAGATGTAGCCTATTTGGCGTCTGATGAATTAGAGGGTAGAGAGACGGGGACAAAAGGAGAGCAACTGGCTGCTGACTATTTGGCTCAGCGTTTTGCTGCCCTGGGACTTTCCCCAAAAGGAGTTGAGGATTACCGTCAAAAATTCAGTTATAAACCCAGTACGAATCCCCATGAGCAAACCAAAGTTGATGCGCCGAGCCAAGACCAGGGGATGCCTCAAGGAATTAACGTGATTGGTTACAAAGATAATGGTGCGGATAAGACGGTGATCATCGGAGCGCATTTCGATCATTTAGGATGGGGTGGTGAAGGGTCCCTTTATCGCGATAGCATTCCCAGTGTCCATAATGGAGCAGACGACAATGCCAGTGGCGTTGCTTTACTTTTGTATTTGGCAGAGCGGCTCAAGGACGAGAAAAATACCCAAAGTAATTATTTGTTTATTGGATTTTCTGGTGAAGAAAAAGGTCTGTTAGGATCAAATTACTTTGCAAAAAACCCAACCATAGATTTGGCCTCTGTAAACGTGATGATCAATATGGATATGGTGGGGCGTCTGAATGAAGAAAATACTTTGGCCGTCCACGGAGTAGGGACCTCGCCAAGATTCAAACAACTCCTTTTTGCCAACAATGATTTTGGGTTGAACATTGCAGAGCATGAAAGCGGTGTTGGCCCCTCAGACCATACTTCTTTTTATTTAATGGATTTACCGGTACTTCATTTTTTTACAGGGCAGCATGAAGATTATCACAAGCCCTCAGATGACGCGGATAAAATCAACTATCCAGGATTAGAAACCATAGGACAATATATCTATGCCTTAGTCACTGATCTCGACGATGACCCCAAGTTGAGTTTCCGCAAAACGAAAAATGAGAGCGAAGAAACGCCTCGCTTTAAAGTAGGATTGGGTGTTATTCCGGATTATCTATACACGGGAACGGGAATGCGCATCGATGGCGTGAGTGAAGACAAGCCGGCACAAAAAGCGGGGCTTCAAAAAGGAGATGTTGTGGTTCGTTTAGGAGACAGTACAGTGACCGATATGATGAGTTATATGCGCGCACTGTCTGTGTTCAAGCAAGGCGATTCAACACAGGCGACTATCGAGCGCGGCGCCGAGTCTCTTGAGTTTCGGATCGATTTTTAAGGCCATCAATAGCGTCGACTGTAGGACAATGAAACGTAGAGGTGGGGTTCAGCGCTGCGATTGCGGGCTGATTCGTAATGATATTTGAGGAAGACGTCATTTCGTTTGTAGCGCCAAAAAAAGCCGACATTAAAAAAATACATCATTCGATAAGGGGTAACCGTATAGACTGAGTTGTCACCAAGCCAATTGCCTTGTAACATGGCGTCGTGTAGCACGTAACGATATCCAAAGCGGGTGGAAAAGAACAGTTCTGTTTCGCGTCCCAGTAATTGGCCATACGCCATACTCTTTTGAAGAGAAGATCGGCGTCCAAAATAAAATACGGCATCTTGCTCGACATAAGCGTCTTTGGTGCCCAGTGCTGCCTTTGGATTTAAGGAAAAGTAAACGGCAAAAGGCTTGGGATTCCATTGCCATTCACGGACATATTCGTAATAGGCATTGAGATGAAAACTATTATCTACTTGAGAAAGCCATGTGGCAATTTTAGAATCTACCGTTGCCGAATTGTGAAAGGCGCTTTGAACAGTCTCTGAACCAGACCATGGGCCCGCAATACCAAAAACAAAATTATAACGATTCAAATGTGCTCTGCGGGTAACGGTCAGTCCATTATTAAGACCAATAAAGCCAGCATAGGGGCGGTCTAAGAATTTTATTTTGTCGGTCAAAAGGTCTGTAGGGGTATAAATTTCCTGATACAGGACTAAGCTGTATTGACGGGTTTGTCTTTGCTCCAGTTGCTTCGGGGAAAGAGGGAGCCATCGGTGCAATCCTAAAAAACTTCCGGTAGAGTAGTAGCGATCAGTGAAATGTAAAAAATCATTGTCTTGACGCAGTTCAAATTGATCAAAATAATCAGGGGACCACAAGGTGCTTTCTAATGAATCAATGCGTTGTGTTTGGGATTCCAGATGTTGTTCTTTCGACGCGATTAAGGTTTGCGCGTTCAGACTTGAACTGACGATCAAAAACAGCAACGCTATGTAATGAAAGATTTTGATCATGCCCCGTTCAATGCTTAAACCTGTCAAAAATACTTTTTATTAAAAGATAACCGAAACCCAAGATACAGAGTATATGAAATGGGGCTAAACCATAATCACCAGTCGTACCCATTTTTGTGGCCAGAAATAAGCCAAAAAGCGCATAAAGCATCAGAAATAGTTCCAAAACAACAGGGGCTATTGCCCCCCCCGCGGAATAATTTGCCCGAGTCTTGACCCGATCGCCCCGCTTTGCGTTAACCGTATTGACTTTTGGCGTGCGTACAAATGGAGTGATTACCCCAAGGTGTCCTTGAATAACAGCAATGGCGTTGTTTGCTGAAAGGCCAATGGCGAGGGTGAAAAAGACAATGAAATCAAAAAAGGCCTGCGCCCAAGATAGGTTGCGCTGTGTATTAAACATTTTATAGGCTCCGGTATAGGACCAGAGGAACAGTAGTGTGGTTAGGCCAAAAGATTGGAATAAATAAAAAATCCAGGACCATTGTGGATGACTGTTTTTAATCCATAATAGGGGTAAACTCAGGACAATAAGGATCAGAACCAAAAAAAATATCGAGCTGCTAAACAAATGGGCCGTGCCAAAAACTTTTTCTTTAAGGCTCAGGTCTTTTTTAGCCCATAAGCGACGCCAAAGTTGCCTGAAATTTTGTGCCCCACCTTTATTCCATCTGAATTGTTGACTTCGTGCGGCTTGAACGCTCTGGGGTAATTGTGCCGGCGTAATAATGTCTGGGCGATACAGGATCCGCCATCCTTTGAGTTGGGCGCGATAGCTCAGATCAAGGTCTTCGGTTAGCGTCGTGCCGGACCAATTTCCAGCCTCTTCAATACAGGATTTGCGCCAGATTCCGGCAGTCCCATTAAAATTCATGAATACGCCATGGGCTTGTCGTCCGATTTGCTCAAGACCAAAGTGTAAATCCAGGGCAAAGGCCTGAACCCGTGTCAAAATTGAATGCGCTCGGTTGAGGTGTCCCCAGCGGGTTTGCACCACGCCAATTTTTGGATCCTTGAAGTAGGGCATACTGCGCAAGAGCCAATCGCTTTGCGGCAGAAAATCCGCGTCAAAAATGGCGATAAACTCACCCGTAGCCGCTGCTAAACCCTCTTTGAGGGCGCCTGCTTTAAATCCAGTTCTATGTCTTCGGTGTAGGTGTCTGATTGGGATTCCTTTTGCATTGAGCTTAGAAACGAGCGCGCCCACCATGGCGGTCGTCTGGTCTGTTGAATCATCGAGCACCTGAATTTCGAGACGATCCATTGGATATTGTATTGCCGCCACTTGTCTTATGAGCGCTTGGATCACATTTTGCTCATTGTAAATGGGCAGTTGAATCGTTACTCTAGGTAAGTCGTCTTTTAGACTCAGGGGGGGCAATTGGTTTTTTGTGAATAGGTTTCTCGCCCCTTTAAATTTGTGAAAAAGTAGGACCTGCGTTACGGCAAAGAGCAATACGATGAACAGGCAAAGCGCATAAATAAGGACGGTGAGAAACTCCAAGATCATTTGAAAACGGCGTGTTTGGCAATCCAGCCAATAATTTTCACTCCGGCAAAGATAACACCTTTTAAAGTCCCTGAAACTTTTGATACCCCGATGCGATTTCTGTAAGGTACCGGAATTTCTATATAATTGAGATTCATATTCAGGGCCTTGAGTTGCATTTCGATCGTCCAGCCATAAGTCATGTCGGACATATTCATCGCCATGAGTTGTTCATAGCCTATGGCGCGAAAGGGCCCTAGGTCTGTGTAACGCGCGCCAAATAAATGACGCATAAGCCAAGTGGCCAGCCAATTGCCAAAGCGTTGAGGTGGGGTCATCGCTCCAGCTTCCATCAATTTAGAGTCTCTTGAACCGATGACAAGATCCATATTTTTTTCTTCAATCGGGGCGACCAAAGCATCGAGGTATTCAGGATAGTCGCTGTAGTCGCCATCAAGAAATACAATGATCTCCGGCGTTTGTTCAGGGTGTTTCAGCGCTCTTGATTTGATGTGTTTCAGGGCACGCATACAAGCATATCCATATCCTCGACGAGATTCATTGAGGACCAAAGCACCATGTTTTTTGGCTACGGCTGCGGTGTTGTCCGAAGAGCCGTTGTCGACAACAATGACTTCTGTAGCTGATTTTGGGAGGTCATCCAGCACATGTCCGATGGCCCCAGCTTCATTGATAGCAGGAATAATTACCGTGATTTTTGCCCTCAAAATAGTCTCTATTTGCCCTCTAGTTCGATTTGCTGCTGAGGCACAATATAGGTGTCAAAATACCAAGAGGAAAATTCTTCTAGCCCGATAAACAATAGAATTCCAAGAATAATAATCAAAGCCCCTACAAGCAGTAAATTCAGTTTTTTGCGCTTAGGATCGATAGAGCATTGATCTTGAGTTGTTTTGTATTTGTAGATCCCATAGGCGCCAATGAGGACAGCAACCACGCGAAGCAAGATCGCGCCAGTACCCAATGAGCCGTCTTCTTGGTAAAAAAAGTCTGCAAAAGAAATGGCGACAACACCGCCCATAAGCCCAAGCATAAATAAAACGGCAGGGGCGACACAACACAAGATCCCTGCCAAAGCAGACATGAGTCCATATTTGAGCGTCCATTTAAAAATACTGGGTGTTTTCATAAAGTGAATCTAAGCCACTAATTTACTCATTTTTTGGGGTATTGGGCCACACATTTCTTTGGTAGTAGGCCCACAGTTGTGCGGGGCTATGTCCACGTCGGTAATTGACTTGGATCACCCAAAAGTGCCATTGTAATTGCCAAAGCCCACGAGATTTATATTTGCGGGCTGAACTGATCACTTTTTGGGGCAAGACGCAAAAGCGGGTCTGGGCATATAAACGGTCAATTAAATTTAAGTCTTCACAGATAATGTAGTCTTCTGAATAGCCCCCGATTTGGTCGAAAAGCGTTTTACGCACAAAAAGACTTTGGTCCCCGCCGCGACAGAATTTCCAATTAAAGCGGGTACCCCAGCCAGCTATTTTCAGCCACCAATGCGGCAGGTCAAATGCCATGCGAAAACAACCTGCTTGGCCGTCTTTGTGCTCCTGATTTATAATGTGTTGATCGTAGTTTTCTGGGGGCAGCGTGTCTGCGTGAATAAAATAGAGGAGCTTAGCGCGGGCGTGTGACGCACCCAAATTCATTTGGCGGGCTCGGCCAGCGGGGCCTTGAAGCAGCGTGACATTTTTCTGAGCGTTCTTTTTCTGCCAATGCTTCACCGAGCTTTGGGTTTGGTCTGAACTGCCCCCATCGACGATGATAACCTCTATGCGATGGGGATAAACGGCACGCTGAAATAGTGTTTCAATGGTCTGTAGAATATGGTTCGCCTCATTTAAGGTCGGGACGACTACAGAGAGATTAAGTGGGTTGCCTTGATTCACCGAGATTAATTATTTAGCGACCAATCATAGGACAAATAACTGATGGCTACATTTGGGGCAAAGTTGTGCTTGGTGTATTGATTGATCAGTTGAATCAAGTCTTCAGTTGGGCCAAAATCACGCTTAAACCACAGAAAAATACGCGAGAGATTCAGGCGTTTTTCGGTGTAATTATTTTTTGTTGAATCGTTAAAAAAGACCGATGCAGCGCGATTGAGTTGTCGGTCAATTTGATCCCCCCGGTAGGCTTCATTAGACAGAATAGGACATGATTTTGAGGCGCAATTAATGGCGAAATGAATACGCGGCTCTTCAAACTTTCTCAAAATTTCGTGTTCTATGTCATCCAAAGTCCAGGCGTTATTTTTGCTTTTGAGCACCGTCTGCTTCCATGGTCGACTCAGGTCTTTAATGCTGCTTAAAGGCAGGTTATCGCAAATAAGTTTAACGGTGCAGGCGTTATAGGCATTAATCCAAAAGGCCAATTGCTCCTCTTTTGAACGAATTTTAATTCCTTCAGCCTCTTTTGACAGTGCGCTGATATATCGGTTAAGGTCGCTGATATCACCTTGAAAGCTTGAGTAATCCACACGGCCTTGATCACTGACATGACGTTTTAAAAGATGATCCCATAATTGGTGATCGATTCCTTCTTGTCCCAATTTTATTTGCCCCGCGCTGCCCTGCGTCATGTTCTGCGCGCTTGTTTTTGCGCTTGTTTGCGTTCTGATCTGCGCGCTTGTCTGGAGGTTGGTCTGGGCGTTGAGACCAAAGCCTATGAGTAAAATGAGCCAAAAATATTTCATCACCTTATGCGTCTATCGTATCTATAGGATAATTAACAACACCCGCCCCCATCATAGTGATAGGTCGATGGACTAATAAAAATATCGTTTCTGTTCAACGCAGCCAGCGCGGCGGCAGTTTTATCGCATATAGCCAAAGGTTGATTCGGCATCAGCACATGGCCTTTTTTATCGTCAAAATAGGGTTGGTCACCATAGTAAATGGCGGCTTTACCCGTAAAAATGCAAGGGCCATCATCGGGCATCGGGTCTTTGATCGCGGCCACTTCTATGGATTCAATATAGATTAATTCCTCTGTGGGGTAATGGCCTGGATCCAGAATACGATAAGGTTTTCTAGCGCGTATTTCAATAGTGCCAAAGCCGGCATCGGTAAGGGCCTTTACGTATTGATCGATGGGTAAACTCCCACTAAGACACAAGGCCCGTAGTCGCTCGTCTTCTCTGAGTGTTACATTCATTTCTTGTTCGCAGGTAGGGTCACTCATGACCAGGCGTCCGTGTGGTTTGAGGACTCTGTACATTTCGGCAACAGCCTTTTTAAGTTCTTGATCTTTGAAGATGTTAAAAAGACAATTTTGGGCCGCGACATCCACGCTTTCATTCTCAAGGGGAAGATTTAGGGCATCTCCCTTGCGCAATGAGACAAAATCTGACGAAAACCAGGGGTTTAGAGCTTCTGCTTCTTTGAAATTTGCCTGGGAAGCTTCAAGCATTTCATCGACGACATCTACGCCTATGACCTTTCCTTTTTCTCTTGAGAAATAAGCAAATTGCAGCAGCTCCATTCCGCCGCCGACACCGACATAGAGAATTTTGGGATTACGGCTTAAATCGCGCGGATGTACCGTTGAGCCACAACCGTAATTCATTTCCTGCATGATTTTTGGGATTTTAAGTCCTGGCAATTCCCATATGGGGTTGGTGGTACAGCACAACCCAATATCTGGAGTTTCTGCTGCTTTTTTATAGACGTCTTTGGTGGTATCTAAATAACTCATAAGGATAAACGCTCAATTAAAATTTTAAATAATTCAACCATTTTGGGTTCAGCTTTTTTTGCACTGGCGATAATGTCACTGATGTCCACGGGTGCCAAATGGTCTGGATCGCACTCATCTGTTAATACCGAAATGGCCGCCACGGGTAAGGATAAATGATTGGCGACTATAATCTCAGGAACAGTACTCATGCCTACGGCATCTCCTCCGATAAGTCTTAAATAGCGATACTCGGCCTTAGTTTCGAGTTCAGGTCCCCGCACGCCAATATAAACCCCTTGATGAAGATCTATGCCACGCTCTTGGGCAATGGCGCGCAAAGAGGCGCACATTTCTAGATCATATGGTGTGTTGAGGTCTACAAATCGTTCCCCCATTTGATCGACCCCTTTAAAAGCCAATGGGGAACAACCTTGCAGATTAATGTGATCGGTTATGAGCATCATTTCCCCTTTTTTATAATTGAGATTTAGAGCGCCAGAGGCATTGCTCACCAATAGGCGCTTTACGCCAAGGGCACGCATGACCCGAATGGGAAAAGTCACCTCTTCTGGAGTATATCCTTCGTAAAGATGAAATCTACCCTGCATTACGATTACTTTTTTTCCGCCAAGAATGCCATAAATAAGCTTTCCTTGATGAAATTCCACGGTAGCGGTTGGAAAATGGGGTATGGCCGAATAATGTGCTTCTTGCTCTATAGTGACGGCATCGACCAGTGCCCCGAGGCCGGTGCCAAGCACAATGCCAATTTCGGGTTGGTCAAATCCGCGTGCTTCGAGATAACTCTTGGCCTGTTCTACCTGTTGTATGAGAATGGGTTTCATTTTATTAAAGGATTAAATACTTCTTCAGGATAAAGATCTTCAAATTGATCTATATCGTTTTTAATAGGGAGAAGAAATGGTGAATCTGGTTTCAAATTAATTAAAGTATCTGTTAAAACTGTGGCACTCCCCCAAATTTTATTTTCAAACAAATCGGGATTCATCTGGGTCATCCCGATGAGATAATATCCACCATCTCGGGCAGGCCCGATAACGGTTTTATGCGTGTCTAGGCGGTCAAAGGCCTGAACAATTAATTCTGGGGTCAGGTCGTATAAATCGCTACCGATGACAATCGCTTTTTTTGCTCCGTTGGTCAATGCAGTGTTTATGGCGTTAGCCATGCGCGCCCCCAGATCATCGCCCTGCTGCACATCCTTATCGAACACTTTGGGGTCAAAAGCATCTTGGGGCTCTAAGTAATTGCTGTAAAAAACGACTCGTTTGGCGGGAACCTCAGCGGTAATCTTTGCCGTGTGCTCCAGCAAAAATTTGTAAACCGCTAAAGCTTTTTCTGGGCCAATACGCGCCGCTAGGCGCGTTTTACACTGCCCTAAAATTGGATTTTTACAAAAGATAATGAGATGATTTTCTCTGGTTTGGTTCATGATTTAGCCTAAGTCTTAGCGCACAACAAGGTTTAACATTCAAAAGGTAGGGGTGCCTTTTTCGACATATCGTGCCCAGTTTTTGTCATAGCCATGTAGGGCAAGTGTTGGTTTATTTTGTGAATCAACCACGGGATGACTTTGATTATACCATTGAAAAATACCCCCGTAAAGGTTGAATATCTTGTAATAACCTAACTGTTTGAGTTTGACACCAATTTGTTCTGATCGAACCCCGATAGAGCAATAAACCACTATTGGAGTGGACGGCGCTATATTTAATGCATTGATTTTATGGGCATCAAATTCGTCGTAACCCACAAACCGTGCCCCTTGGATATGGGACACTTCATATTCTTTTAGTGCCCGTGTGTCCAAAAATAGAACACTGTCTTTTTGATGCCATTGGAATGCCGCATCGGTATTTATATAGGGAATTATACCGGTATTATAGCGCTTTAAGGCTTTGTCAATCGGGCTTTGACTCCAGGCACTTAGCGTGATCATGATTATGCCAAATAAGGGAATAAGTCTTTTCATATGACGGCCCCTTGACAACTACTGCCGGCCCCTGCGGTACAGCCATAACAGTGTTGTGAAATTTTAATGAGACGCCCCTCCATCAGGTCGTTTTGGTACTGAGCAATATGTTGTCGGGCATCATTAATCGGCATTTGTAGCATTTGATTGAAATCACAATCAAAAAGATAGCCGTCCCATGAAACGGACAAGGTGTTGAGGCACATTACCGCCCTGGCTGCTGCGGGATTAAACGATTCCACGAGCGTCCACATATAGTCTTCATAATTGTCTGAAGCAATGAGATAATCTAGAAATCTAGAAATGGGTAAATTGGTTAGGGCAAAAAGTCCATTAAATTTTATGTTAAAGCTTTGATCCAAGCGCCTTTTGAAATCTTGGCAGAGGGCTTCTTGGTCTCCCGGTAAAAAAGCCCCACTTGGGTTGTAAACTAAATCCAGTGTCAGGTTGCTCCCCGTTAGGCCATAACCTACATCATTAAGCATTTTTAGGGCCTTAATAGAATCCTCAAACACTCCTGAACCGCGCTGACGATCTGTTTTTTCTTTGGTCCAATGGGGCATGCTGCTCACGACATGTACCTGGTGTTGCGCAAAGAATTCAGGTAAATCGTGGTATTTTTTATTGGCCACAATTATGGTCAGGTTACTGCGTACGATTATTTCATTCACCCCACGTGCTTTGGCCTGGGTAACAAACCACCGGAAGTTCGGATTCATCTCGGGGGCCCCACCGGTGAGGTCTAAAGTTTTTACGCCACTGGATTCCATGACCTTGAGGCAGTGCTCCATGGTTTCTTGTGTCATGATTTCTTTTCGGTCTGGACCCGCATCCACATGACAATGCGCACAAACCTGATTACACATATAACCCAGGTTCACTTGAAGGATATCCAGCCCCGTTGTTTTTAAGGGAGCACCCAGACTTTGCTGTATTTTTTGGCCGAATTTTGGTGCGTCCCCATTGGAAAAAATACCCTCCTCTAAAATTTTAAGCTGTCGCTCTGTTTGGGCCAGCGGACTTTGTCTTTTGTGTAAAGATTGTAATACTTTGGTTTGGCTCATGGCGACTTATGAATCCAATTTATTGACCTTATTCATCATCATTACCCCATGGACCAGCGTAGCACCACTTTTTATAGCAGCCCCAACATGGACGGCCTCCATCATTTCTTCTTTGGTAATCCCGCGCTCTAATCCGTCTTTGGTATAAGCATCAATACAATAAGGGCACATCTCCGTGTGGGCAACAGCAAGGGCGATCAGGGACTTCTCTCTCGGGGTCAAAGCCCCTTCTTTAAAAACACTGTTGTAGTAGTCAAAAAATTTTTCTCCCAGGGATTCACTCCACTCGGTAATGCGGC
Organism: Flavobacteriaceae bacterium UBA2000; assembly: GCA_002335345.1. Lineage (GTDB taxonomy): Bacteria > Bacteroidota > Bacteroidia > Flavobacteriales > Flavobacteriaceae > BACL21. Next base: position 22,036 of record DDCS01000005.1, read on the forward strand.
CAAATTTTCTGAGATCTTTTGGGTCGTAATAAGACATAAATGTATTTTTTAGCGATTAAATCGTTTCCGATTTAGGTTCCTAAAGATACAACTTCGGCAGAAAGACATCCCTTAACGCGCCCCTCTTTTAACGCCCAATTAACGCAAAGGACAGGCGCGGGTTGATTTATCTAAAATAAATATAGATGGCGGCAACAAGCAAGACAATCAGCGCCCCAATGGGTTTGGTATAGGCCCAGGGTTGAATGTCAACTTGTTTTGTGTACTCAATAGTATAGGCTTCTTTACGTGGATAAAACTTCCCAATAAGGAGCATAATAAGCACATTTAACACAAAGAGTATGGCCATGACATCGAGATAATGCAATCCAAAATACCCTTGTGATTCAATGATAGAAAGTGTGTTCGGGTCTGTAATGCCCTCTGCCTTAGCGGCGGCCAAAGCGTCACTTACAAAATGAGGTTTTAAAAAGAACTGGCTCAAAATATAAAGTAAAGAACCCGAGAGTAAGCCTATTTTTGCTGCGATGGCAGGAACTCTTTTGGTTAGATAGCCCACCACGATAATGGTTAAAATTGGAATCGAGTAGATGCCGTTAATTTCCTGAAGATAGTCGAATAGGCTTCCAGCATTGGCAATAAATGGGGCAATTACCATAGCGCCAATGGCCAAAACGACACCAAACATTTTTCCTTTATTGACCACGGTGGCTTCATCGGCCTCAGGGTTGATGTGTTGCTTATAAATGTCGATCCCAAACAAAGTCACTGAGCTGTTAAGGACACTATTGAAGGAACTTAAGATGGCCCCAAAGATAACTGCTGCAAAGAATCCAAGTAGGGCTGGGGGGAGCACTGCAGAAACGAGTTGAGGATAGGCTTGATCCACCGCAGAAAGGTTGGGAAACATATGATAAGCAATGATTCCTGGAAGCACGACAATGATAGGGCCAAGAATCTTAATAAAGGAGCCCAAAAGCAAACCCTTTTGGCCTTCTTCTAGGTTTTTAGCGCCCAGTGCTCGCTGTATAATTTGTTGGTTTGTTCCCCAATAAAAAAGCTGAACCAACATCATTCCCGTAAAAATGGTGTAAAATGGAACCGGATCTGTGCGCTCGCCCATAGATTTTAATTTTTCAGGATGTTCTGCCGCCAAAACGGATAGTCCATTCATAAGGCTTCCATCCCCAATAGCGATAAGGCCCAAAACAGGGATGAGTAATCCGCCAATTAACAGACCAATTGCATTTATCGTGTCAGACACCGCTACAGCCTTTAGTCCGCCAAACACCGCATAGATGGAGCCAATAAGACCGATACCCCAAACGCAGAGATAAATTGCTTGAGCATTGGACACCCCAAAGGCCGCTGGTATGTCAAACATTCCACTTATGGCCACTGAGCCAGAGTATAAAATCACAGGAAGTAACACAACGACATAACCCGTCAAAAACAGGGCAGAGGTGATGGTTTTAGTGGTGGTATCAAATCGATTGGCCAAAAATTGGGGTACGGTGGTGAGCCCGCCTTTGAGATAGCGCGGCAATAAAAACATTGCCGTAACCACCATGGCAATGGCCGCTAAACTTTCCCAGGCCATAACGGAGAGACCACTTTCGTATGCCGATCCATTGAGCCCCACGATTTGTTCGGTCGATAAATTGGTCAGGAGTAAAGAACCCGCGATAACCCCAGCGGTAAGACTGCGCCCCCCTAAAAAATAGCCATCTGCACTTTTTTCATTTGTTTTCCTCGAGGCGAAATAGGCAATAATGGCTACTAAGGCGGTAAAAGCGATAAATGAAATGATGGTCATCGGTTGTGTTTTTCTAGTTAGTTGTTAAAGTTAGTCATTTAAAATGTCTGATATAACATCGGCGTAATCTGGGATGCGCCCAACATTTTGAAGTTTTATGGCGGCCATTTTTAGTGCCGAGGATAAACATTTCTCTGGCTTTTGGCCTTTGATATGTCCATAAAGAAATCCACTCCAAAAGGCATCACCCGCCCCAGTGGCATCCATTATTTTTTCGACTTTAAGCGCGGAGAGTTGAATCACCTCATGGCCTGCAACACTGAGTTTGGCTCCATCCTTGCCTAAAGTAAAACAAATCGTCTGTGCGCCCAATCCATGAAGGTATTCAAAAACCTCCTGGTGACTTAATCCCGGCCCCAGCAAACGATCCACGTCATCTTGGCTAATTTTGACCAAGGCCCCCCATTGGCAATAGCGCGTAATGGCTTCAATGGCTTCATTCCGGTTTGGCCAAATTTTTTCACTGTAATTCACGTCAATGCTGAGTTGTACTCCTCGTTGCGCCGCACGCTCCGCTGCCGAAAGTATTGTTTCTCTAGCAGGATCTCGGCTTAAGGCAAAACAGGTGGTATGACAAATTTTACTTGAATTCAGTAAGGCGTCAGGGATTTGATTGGGATAAATTTCTTTATCCGCACCGCGATAGGCGATAAATTCCGGGGTTCCTGCGGTGTTGTTGATAAAAATAACGGTACTCGGTGTCTGCGGGGCACGATACATATACTGGGTATCGATCCCAGCCTCTTCAAACCGACTGAGCATATAGTCTCCAAAACCATCATCACCAACACTAGAGATCATCGCCACATTCATGCCTAATCGCGCCATGTTCATGGCGACATTGGTTGGTGACCCCCCGAGATATCGATGATAATCTTTAGTTTCACTAATGGGAGCTTCATTTTGTGTTCCAATAAAATCGATTAAGGTCTCCCCGATACAGATTAAATCCGTTGAAAGATTTTTACTGTTATTCATAACTGATTGTGCATTCATCAAAAATTACGATATCGTTTATTTTGCTTTTGGCTTAAGGCGGAGCGCTAAAATTGCAGCAATTATAAAGAAAACACCCCCAAAGAGGATGGCATTTATGGCACTACCGCCCAAAAGGTGTTTCATAATTGGTCCAAAAGTGACGGTTTCAATACCCATAGGAATAACAATCATCATATTTAATATGCCCATGTAAACCCCCCGGCGTTCTTGTGGCACTATTTTAGAAACCATACTGTAAGGAATCCCCATCATAGCAGCCCAACCTATTCCAAACAAAATCATTGGAAAGAGAACAGTTATCGGGTCCGTGATAAATGGAATAACCAGAAGCGCTGCTCCCGTGCCAAATAAACTTCCCGCATAGGTTTTCTTTCCGCCAAAACGCATGGTAATGGGCACGAGTAAAAGGGCGACAATGATCGTAGTGATGTTATAAGTGGTACTCATTTTGGCCGCTTGTCCAAGCGCTTGAGCCCCATCATAACCCATTGATTCCTGGAAAAGTGGGGTAATGTATTGCCAATAAATAAAGAGTGCATACCATTGAAAAAGATAAACCGCCGAGAGTTGCCACATAAATTTTGGCATAAGTTTTACGGCAGAGGCAATTTCATTAAAAGGGGTTTGGAGTCTTGTCAAAAAGGGTTCCTTGCGCTCGGCTTCTAGAGTCTTAAGTTCTTGCGCTGTCGGAGGTATTTCTGGCGTTTTTAAAACGGACCATAAAATAGTGACCACCGACAAAATGGCGCCCAAGAAGAACGAGTAATAGAGCCACGTTGGTATGCCTTGGGTTGTGTCTCCTGAAGGATCAGCAAACCAATCTTGAAAAATGAAAATAGAAGCATTGGCCAAAACAATCCCCGCGCCAACAAATAGACTCTGCATTTGATAGCCCATGGTGAGCTGTTTTTCAGGCAACTTATCCCCGACAAAGGCGCGGTATGGCTCCATCGCCATATTGTTTCCTACATCCAGAATCCAGAGCAATCCCACGGCGAACCATAGACTAGGGCTGTAGGGAAAGGCAAAAAGACACAGACTGCCAATGACTGCCCCAATAAGAAAATACGGTTTTCTGCGGCCCCACTTAGGAGACCAGGTTTTGTCAGAAAGCGCCCCTATGATGGGTTGAACCAGCAGTCCCGTCACTGGACCAGCGAGATTTAAAATGGGCAGTTCTTCGGGTAAGGCCCCGAGAAATGAAAATATTGGATTGATTGCTGTTTGCTGTAATCCGAAGCTAAATTGAATGCCTAAGAAGCCGACATTCATGTTCCAGATGTCCCAGAACGAGAGTTTTGGTTTTTTGGTCATGGTCTATTTTTGGTCGTTGTGTTAAGGGGTCATAGTCTGTATCAGTGTAGGTTTGGGTTGAGAATAACCCCTTAGCTAGCATCTTAAACAGACTATGACCTCTTCAAGATGCACAAAAAATATCAGAATTTTTAGTTTTCTATTCGCGATATGAGCGATTCTTAAACGAAATCGTTTTCGAGAACAATTGCGCCACAGCGCCGCAGCGTTTTAAGCCACAATCAGAGGGCCTTGTCTTGGCTTAATGTTCTACCGGCATAAGCAGCTCTGCGACCCACTGCATACTGTCTCCGCCTTCGTGAGGATCATTGCGATAAATCTCTATGATTTCAGCGCCTAGCTTAATTCCATTGCTTTGGGCATAATCCAATAGAGTGTACCAACCCTGTTGCGAAAGGCGATAATTACCATTAAAAATCGCTTTAAGGTAACGACGTGGGGCTAAGGTTTTGAAACGGACCTCAGGGTCTGTTGGTCTTGTCGTTAGCGAATCAATTGGAAAGCAAAAGTCAAAACTTAAATCTTGTGTCATCGGATTCCAATGGGAGATTGTAATAAAGGGGTCGCCTTTTAAAGGGATCTTGTTGTCTTTGATGTAATGCATGACCGTACTGATCTGTCGCAACATACCTTGAGCCTTTGTCCCCTCTTTGGTATGCACCGGAACATAAGCGCAAAACAAAGGAGCAGTGAGGGTATCACTAATGCTGTGTGTTTTAAAGTTTTTGCTTTTTTCGATCAGGCCTTGAGCCAAAGACTGGGTCAGTGTGATACTACTGCTTGGAACAAAACTTTGACCAAAGGGCAAGCGAATCTTTTCTTTTAACGCCTCATTGGTTGCCGAAAAACGACCCTCAACACGTGTGGTACTATCCCCGTGTCGCTTTATCGACCAATCTACCGAAAGCGCTCCATCTGGATGATCAATGTTTTGAACGAGCCTGCTGTAAAGGACCATATCTTGATTTACGACTTGGGCAGTGTCCGTTTGATCGAATTCAGGCCACGCCCTAAGGTGATCAAAAACAACTCCAGGGGGTTGCTTAGTGGTAAAACTCACCTTGTAATGATAGGGAAAAACAAAGAGATAACTCATGAGGACAAAGGCCAAAAAGAAAATCCCCAGATTAAAAAGCTTTTGTTTTTTAGCGCGTTTCATGCTTGAACTTTTGATTAGTTTTTAATTGAAAAAAGAGATTCGGAAAGTTTGTGGCCTATAGAGATTCCTTGCTGTAACCCTACCTCGATAGCGGCGCGATAATGAATTCCTCCGTACATCCTTGAAATTGCTGCTTCTTGTGCTGCTTGCTCAAAAGACGGATAGGAACGAACAGGCAAGCCATAAGGGACCTCTGTATCGTCATCAAAGGTAAAATCGGGGCCAAATATTTCCGTTAAAACCGTAGATGCCGCGCCAGACACCACGGAATGTCCAGAGGTGTACTCAGGGAAAGGAGGTGTTTGTAAGACCGGTTTCCAGTTCTCGTCTATATATTGATTGATTAAGGTTTCAGGGCGAATTAAATTACTGCGGTATTTTTCATCCCAACAGCTAATAAAGGCATCAAATATGGCCAACGATGTGTAGGTATAAGCCGATACTGTTTGTCGAAAATCCAGCTGAGCTTTGTTACAGGCAATTTTGGTAATGCCAATCCAATGGGCACCAGGCGTAATTTTTTTAGTAGCAAACATAAGATGTCCACGAGTGACTGAGACATAAGGGTTACAATCCCAGAATTGTGCCATTTGTATCTCTTCTGAGGAGTCCCCTTGGGCTTCTATGCGTTTACTTGTGTCGTAAACCTCCATGAGTTCTTTATAAAAGGCGCTATTTTTTTCAAGCGAAAATGCGGGTGGGGGTGTGGGTTTAAATTGACTTGCAGAGTCTAATATAAAGGGCCGAATTTTATTCCAGTGGGGTTCAATACCATCCATATAGGCCGGGGGTGTGGGCTGCCAGCGTGAAGGATCTTCTGTAATCACAGTAAATTTAGGCATGGTACGTGTTTGGTTATACTGGTCCGTATTCATCCACAGTTTTATGTGCTGTGCGACAGAGAGACCGTACTCCTTGGATTGAGTAAATTCAGATTTATTTTGTTTTGACCAAAGGGCGTATAAACTATCGCGGTAGTGCTCCATGCGCTCTTCAGAAAAAACTAAAGATTTGCTCAGATCCATATGCGCGATGAGTGCAGCTAACGCTAAATTAACCGTACTGTCCTTTGCTAATGGTATTGGTTTAAGGTGATCAATAGACTGGGTCAACGAGCGCATGCCTGGATCGGATTGAGCTAAAATTTCATAGGCTGCGATATTAGGGTAGGCGTAAATTCTACTGGCTACGGGTGGCGAAAATATATCATGGACCATGATCCTGGTCACTTGGTCTACACTGCTTTGAAAGTCCGCTGAGCGAACCACTATAGGTTGGTCTGGAGTGCAACTGCTCAGTGCGCCAATGGCGACCACTAAACTCATTTTTTTAAAATTCAATGCGGTAAATTTCAGTTGTTTCATCATTAAAAATTACAATTAAATAGGCTTGGTTGTTTCGGCTAATTAAATCAAAATGCCGTACCGATTTATTCCACAGATCTAATCCATAATCGGCAGAGGAATGGATGTTTCCGTTATGATCAATAACGGCTCCTGAAAAGGAATCAAATCGTCCTTGAAAGGGGATCACCCCAAAATAATTTCCTCCTACTAAAATCTCTGTATTTTGATCTTGATTAAAATCTGCCACGAGAAATGTGTTTATTGGACTTTGCTGGAGCTGGGGATCAAAGCGCACAAATTGATAGTTACCCTCTTGATTTTCAAAATAGCCGCTGGCCAATTCATTCACGGTTAAAACGTGTACCTGGTCAAAATCAAGACCGCGAATTTTGGTGAGCGGTTGATTAGCAAACGCACTGTATTGGTTATATTGTTTGCGTAAAATGACCATTTGAGCGGCTAAATCATCGAGGCCGAGCAAAGGGTAATCATCGCCTTGACGATGTGTTGTGAGTATGGTTTCGCTCGCGCCATTATGATCAAAATCGTTATGCCAGAGTTTCATTGGGTGCTCCATGGACGCTTGTAGTTTACTGTTCAGACCCCAATTGCCCATGAGCAGGTCCAGGTCACCGTCTTGATCAAGGTCATGCGCGACAACGCGCCGCCAAAGCCCTTTTAAATCTGGAAATACTTCTATATTTTCTTCAAATCCCTCAGGGGTTTGGATAAACAGTCGGGGGGACATCCAATGACCAATAACCAACAAATCCATAAGCCCATCTTGATCATGGTCCATCCACAAGGCGTCCGTTATCATTCCTAGGTTATCGATTTGTAGTATTTTTTGGTGGTCCCGAAAAATATAAGAGGGAACCGCCTTGCCAAAATCTTGAGGCCCACAAAAGTTCCCGACAAACAAAAGGTTTTCGTGGCCCCGTACCACATGAGTATTGGCTAAGTCTCCCTCTAATGGAATCCCGACCTGATTCAATTGATCCATAGGCCAAACCTTGTTTTCAAAAACAGAGGCGGATGGTCGGACCGAATTACCACCGGCGGCGAGAACCAATTGTGGTTTTCCATTGGCGTTGTAAACCGTGGCGTCAACAAACTCTTGTAGACTGTCCAAAGCCATCCCTAAATTAGGTTCTTTCTCAAACCCTTCTTTATTGGCGGTGTAAACCTGGGTCCTTTGATTCTTACCGCCACTGATCAAAATGTCTTTGCGCCCATCATTGTTGAAATCAAAGGATAAATAGGCCGGTCCGTGGTCCGAAACTTTATAGGGAATAAGTTTTTGATCATTAAAATCTGAGAAATCGTCTTCTTTATGGGTAAAATTAATCCCTAAATTTCCTGCCTCAGGGACAAATAGAAACTCAGGGGGCGGATTTTTTTCAGGGTGCGCCTCAAGGCCGAGGGACTTTTCCGAATATTTTAAAGTATTGAATCCTGGGGTTAATCCTGAATCCACCCACTGTTGTTGGCCATTAGGCCATATAATTCTTAAACCTTTTATCGATTGTTTAGCCGGTAGGGCAAAATGAAGTAAAGGTTCGGAACACGATTGAAAGCCACGTACGGGGTAAACCTCTCTGTATTGAAATCCTTCCTCAGTATAAAGGTAGGCCTTGGTCCCAATTGCATAGGGGTTCAGGGGGGTATAGGACAGACTGATACTCAGACCAGAATTCTGCTGATTATTAAGAGGATTAATATCCGCGTTGTTTTGGTCTAAATGCTCATGATTTTGAGATTCCGTATCTTGATTAATACTCTGGTTTACGTACAAACCAGCGGGGCCATCGGTATTGTTTACAACGAGGTCTAAATCTCCATCGCGATCTAAATCTCCTACGACAGAAGCGCCTGAGAGACTCAGCTGGGTGCTGCCCCAAGGGCCGCTCACATCGTCAAATTTAACTCCCTTTTGACCCCTATAAAAGAAATTTACAGCTGCTCCAGAGGGCATCATTTCAATGGCTGATTGATCGACCAATCGACTGTCATTGATTTGTTTATGGATCTCTTGATTCGAGATGAATTTGATATAGTCCAAGTTATTTGGGCGTCGCGTGATGCCATTGGAAATAAATAAGTCCAAATACCCGTCCAAATCGTAATCCCCAAATAAAGCGCTCCAACTCCAATCGGTCGCCGCGACACCACTATAGAGGGCCGTTTCAGTAAAATTTTTCCCTTTTTGATTGATAAAGAGCATGTTACGACTGTATTGATAATGATAGCCATAAGCTTGGGTCCTGAGTTTGAGCGTTTGAACCGCATCATCTCCTTCACTGGTTTTGAGGAGTGTCTCACTTTGAGGAAGCATGTCTAGAGAGATCAAATCTGGCCAGCCATCATTATTGATGTCGGCCACATCATTGCCCATTGAAAAGCGCGAGATATGGCTAAAGGCAGAGCGTAATTGCTCTGTAAAAGTTCCGTCTTGGTTATTGTGGTAATAGTAATCATCTTCGTGGAAATCATTGCCCACGTAAATATCAGGCCAGCCGTCTTTATCAAAATCGGCAATGCTAATCCCAAGTCCATAGGCATTAATTCCACCTAAGATCCCCGCTTGTTCGCTGACGTCGGTAAAAACATTTCCGTCATTGCGCAGCAGGCGGTCCCCCGTTTTTGGATTACGGGTATAGCGCAGGTCAACACGGCCAAAGGACTCTTGCGTATGCACCGCATGATTTAATAAATAAAGATCCAAATCGCCATCTTGATCATAATCGAGAACTGCGGACATTGTTCCAAAATCTTCAAAGTCTAAACCATATGCTTTTGACGATTCCGTAAACGTTAAATCGCCATTATTAATGTAGAGTTCATTGTGTCCCGTAAATCCATTAATCCCCACGACGGCGCTGATATAGAGGTCCTGAAATCCATCACCGTTTGCATCAAAAATAAGACATCCCGTTTGCCAATCGCTTTTGCCCATAACACCAGCCGAATTAGTAATGTCTTCAAATTTTAAATCTCCTTTGTTCAGGTAAAGGGCATTTGGTCCTTGATTGGCGGTGAAGTATAAGTCGGGAAGCCCATCATTATTGAGATCCCCCATAGCGAGGCCACCGCCATTGTAATAATAGAGATAATCGAGGATACTTAGACTGTCGGTTGGCGTCAAAGTATTTTTAAATTTGAGCCCCGTGGTTTCAGAATCTGGCGAAATGAATAGAGTTGATTCTTTTTTTGAGCAGCCTAAGACCCCAAAAATGAGAATAAAAATTGTCCAATATGTGTTGCGGGTAACACGCATCAAGGGGATCATTTAAGGGAGTTGATATACTAAAGGTTTTTGATCGTTTAGGGCGACAAAAATATAGGTCTTCCCCAGGGCATCATTAAAGGGTTGGATGTGCTTGATTTCCTCACGTACGTAGAAGCCACTCTCTTTGTAGTTTTGCCAATCGAAGTTTTGCCCCCCATCGTTGAGAAGCACATTCCCGAAATCTGAGTCTAGTCTTGAAAATTGAGGTCTAAATTCATGGTTATTACCTCCAGCAATAATATCGAGATGACCATCATTATTGACATCTACGCAGGCAATCCCGCAAATACACGAAAGTTGTGCCCTGGCTGGTAAATTGTCAAAGGTAAAGACGCCATCCCCTTGATTATAGGCGACTACTGAATGCGCATAGCGCGCTTCGAGAACTGTGGTATTGCTTAAAATTGTTGGTGTAAACAATTCTTGAATAGATTTTTTGGCATACTCAGAGGCCTTTAAATTTTGTTTTTTAAGGGACACGAGTTGTGTCGTCATCTCCTTTTTCTGATGGATGGGCATATCCTGTCCCTCTAGGTGTTGAGAGATAATTTGTTCATAGGTGCCATTGTTGTCAAAATCATTGACCCAAAGACGCATTGGAGCGTCGGCCCGTGGT
>DDCS01000139.1 GCA_002335345.1 Flavobacteriaceae bacterium UBA2000
TAGCTCTTGGATCAAAGTTTTTGTATACTCGGTGACCGAAGCCCATCAAACGGAAAGGATCATTTTTATCCTTGGCTTTTGCCATGTATTTTTTCGTGTCTCCACCATCCTCTTTGATCGCTTCGAGCATTTCGATTACTGCTTGATTCGCTCCTCCGTGCAATGGACCCCAAAGGGCACTAATCCCCGCCGAAAGGGAGGCAAATAAACCAGCATGAGACGAACCGACTAAGCGCACTGTAGAGGTAGAACAATTTTGCTCGTGATCTGCGTGCAAAATCAACAACTTGATCATGGCTGACTTAATCACAGGATTGCTTTTGTATTCACTCTGTGGTTTTTTGAACATCATCTTCAAAAAATTATCCACATAATCCAAACTGTTATCTCCGTAATCTAAAGGTAATCCTGCCATTTTTCGATAAGTCCATGCGGTCAATACGGGAAATTTCCCCATAATCTTGACAATCGCACGATACATTTCTTCGTGGCTATCGACATTGACCGAACTCGGATTAAACGCAACAAGGGCATTTGTAAGAGACGCCAGTACCCCCATCGGATGAGCCGCCTGCGGGAAGCCATCCAATATTTTTTTCATGTCCTCAGCAACTATGGACTGATCCTTTATGTCATTATGGAATTCTTGTAACTGATCTCGAGTCGGAAGTTCACCAAAAATGAGTAAATAGGCCACCTCTAAAAAATCAGCTTTTTCTGCCAATTCTTCAATGGCATAACCTCTGTATCTCAATATGCCATGCTCCCCGTCAAGAAAAGTTATTGCACTTTCACAACTGCCTGTGTTTTTGAACCCTGGGTCAATAGTGGTGAATCCTTCGGTCACTGCACGTAAAGCCCCAATATCAATAGCTAACTCATTTTCCGTTCCTTGAAGAACAGGAAATTCAAAGGTTTTTCCACCGACTTCAATAGTTGCTTTTTGGGACATAGAATAAGAATATTATGGTTAGCGTTAATGCCTGGCTAAATTACGAAAAATCGCCCGATTTATGGGTGATTTATCGTGATTCAGAGGGTTAAAAAAATCATAAATAGGCGTCAAACAGATTATACTTTGAACGCTTTCGTTCCCGGATAATACGCCGATTCACCCAAGATTTCTTCTATTCTCAAAAGCTGATTGTATTTGGCCATACGATCACTGCGTGACGCAGAACCCGTTTTAATTTGACCTGTATTCAATGCCACAGCTAAATCAGCGATCGTATTGTCTTCAGTTTCTCCACTTCTATGACTCATAACCGCTGTATAACCGGCATTTTGTGCCATATGCACCGCAGCTATAGTCTCGCTTAAAGTACCAATTTGGTTTACTTTAATCAAAATAGAATTGGCAATCCCTTGATCAATACCTCGAGATAGGCGTTCAACATTGGTCACAAATAAATCGTCACCTACAAGCTGTACTTCGTCCCCAATGCACTCAGAAAGATATTTCCATCCTTCCCAATCATTCTCATCCATACCATCCTCAATAGAGATAATTGGGAATTTCTCACACAGTTCTGCCAAATAATCTGCTTGTTCTTTTGACGATCTTTTTTGGCCTTTTTCACCCTCAAATTTAGTGTAGTCGTAAACGCCATTTTCATAAAACTCTGCCGCAGCACAATCTAATGCAATCATGACTTCTTCACCAAGAGTGTATCCGGCGGCTTTAGTCGCTTGCGCGATGGTGTTAAGCGCATCCTCAGTACCTCCCAAAGTCGGTGCAAATCCACCTTCATCGCCTACGGCCGTACTTAAATTACGGTCGTGCAATACTTTTTTCAGATTGTGAAAAATTTCAGAACCCATTTGCATAGCATGGGTAAAACTCTTGGCCTTTACCGGCATAACCATAAACTCTTGGAAAGCAATGGGCGCATCACTATGAGACCCCCCATTGATGATGTTCATCATGGGTACAGGTAATGTTTTCGCACTTACCCCGCCCACATATCTAAATAGAGGTAGGCCAAGCTCATTTGCAGCCGCTTTGGCCACAGCAAGAGAAACCCCCAATATCGCATTGGCTCCCAAACGACTTTTATTTTTAGTCCCGTCCAAATCAATCATTACTTGATCTATACCTTCTTGATCAAAAACTGAAAGACCCAGTAGAGCGTCGCTAATTTCCCCATTGACATGGGCTACGGCATTAAGCACTGCCTTACCCATATAATCGCTTCCACCGTCGCGAAGCTCCACGGCCTCGTGTTCTCCGGTCGAAGCTCCAGAAGGAACGGCTGCCCGGCCCATGTACCCGTGTTCCGTGGTGACATCGACTTCAATCGTTGGGTTTCCTCTTGAATCAAAAATTTGACGTGCGTGTATCTCTATAATGCTGCTCATAGTTATTAATTTTTTCGTTTGCGAATATACAAAAGTAAAGGCGGTAAATTCCCGAATCTATTAGTTCTTGCTGCTTAGAGAAGCAACGTATTGATCAAATAAATAGGTCGCATCATTTGGACCAGGACTCGCCTCGGGGTGATACTGTACCGAAAAAGCAGGTTTATTCTTTACCCGTATCCCCGCCACAGTATGGTCATTTAAATGTAAATGCGTTATTTCTAGTTCAGAGTGGGCCTCGGTCTCTTCTCGATTTACCGCGAACCCATGGTTTTGTGACGTAATCTCACCTTTTCCCGTAAGCAAATTCTTTACTGGATGATTAATTCCTCGGTGACCATTGTGCATTTTAAAGGTTGAAACGCCATTGGCCAAGGCCAGTATTTGGTGACCAAGACATATGCCAAAGATAGGGGCGCCATCGTTCAAGATATGACGCGTAGTTTCAATAGCATCGTTTAGTGGCTCAGGATCTCCTGGGCCATTACTCAAAAAATACCCGTCAGGATTAAACCCTTTTAAATCCTCAAAAGAAGTATTGTACGGAAAGACCTTAACATAACAATCTCGTTTAACAAGATGTCTTAAGATATTTTTCTTAATCCCTAAGTCAAGGGCTGCGACCCGATAACTCGCGTCTGGATTTCCAACGGTGTAAGGTTCGGTTGTGGAAACTTTAGAGGACAATTCAAGGCCTTTCATATCGGGCACTTGGGCGAGCTCCTTTTTCAAAGCATCAATTTCATCGACACGGGTTGAAATTACCGCATTTTGTGCGCCATTATCACGAATGTAAGCAACAAGTGCCCGAGTATCAACCTCGCTTATGGCAAACAAATTGTTTTTATTTAAAAAATCTTCGAGAGACTGGTCCGCTGAAACTCGAGAATACGGATAACTAAAATTGCGACATACTAAACCGGCTATTTTTACGCCATCTGATTCTACCTCTTGAGGATGTGTCCCATAATTACCAATATGGGCATTGGCGGTAACCATAATTTGTCCGAAATAAGATGGATCTGTAAAGATTTCTTGATACCCAGTCATCCCTGTATTAAAACAAACCTCACCAAAAGCAGTGCCTTCGTTTCCTCCTACAGATTTTCCATAAAAAATAGTCCCATCGGCTAACAGGACTAGTGCGTCTTTTCGTTTTGTATACTTCATTTTGAAAAAAGGGTTTTACAAAAATATATAAAAAAAGGGACTAACTTTAATGGTCAGTCCCTTTATTAGAATTTAATGAATCAATCATTTTTTATTCTTCTTCTTTTACAGCATCCACAGAAGCAACTGCAGCAGGGGCACTAGCAGCGCCTGCACCTCGTCGGCTTCGTCGTGTTGACTTTTTCTTAGTGGCTTTACCTACATTATATGTTTCGTTGTAGTCCACCAACTCAATAAGAGCCATATCTGCGTTATCTCCTAATCGATTCCCCAATTTGATGATGCGCGTATATCCTCCTGGTCGGTCGCCCACTTTCACCGCAACATCACGAAAAAGGGCAGTCACTGCATCTTTTTGTCTTAGTCGCGCAAAGACGATACGACGATTGTGTGTTGTATCTTCTTTGGACTTGGTTACGAGCGGCTCTACAAACTGCTTTAAGGCTTTGGCCTTAGCAACGGTCGTATTAATGCGTTTGTGCTCAATCAGTGAACACGCCATATTAGCCAACATCGCTTTTCTATGCGCTGTTTTTCTTCCTAAATGATTATTTTTCTTACCGTGTCTCATTATTTATGCTTTATCGACGTTTCTTTAGAAACTAGTCTTTATCTAATTTATATTTTGACAAATCCATGCCGAAGTTAAGTCCCTTGATGTTGACTAACTCCTCAAGTTCGGTCAATGATTTTTTTCCAAAGTTGCGGAATTTCATCAGGTCGTTCTTGTTAAACGAAACCAAATCGCCAAGGGTATCTACCTCTGCAGCCTTAAGACAATTTAAGGCCCGTACAGAGAGGTCCATATCGATTAATTTAGTCTTAAGCAATTGACGCATGTGCAGAGACTCTTCATCATAGGTCTCAGTTTGCGCAATTTCATCGGCCTCTAACGTAATGCGCTCATCACTAAAGAGCATGAAGTGATGAATTAGCGTTTTAGCCGCTTCGGTCAAAGCATCCTTTGGGTGAATAGAACCGTCTGTGATAATTTCAAAAACAAGTTTTTCATAATCCGTTTTTTGCTCTACACGGAAATTCTCAATGCTGTACTTTACATTTTTGATTGGCGTGTAGATCGAATCTGTGAAGATAGTTCCAAGAGGCGCATTTGCTTTCTTGTTTTCTTCGGCAGGAACGTACCCACGCCCTTTTTCAATCGTTAATTCGATGTTCAAATTAACTTTGGCGTCCATGTTACAGATAACTAACTCAGGGTTAAGGACCTGAAATCCTGAAATAAACTTCTGGAAATCACCAGCAGTCAATTTATCGTTACCAGAGACAGAAACCGTTACTGTTTCGTTGTCGATTTCATCAATTTGTCTTTTGAAACGAACTTGTTTCAA
>DDCS01000027.1 GCA_002335345.1 Flavobacteriaceae bacterium UBA2000
GATCCTGAACTGCTCGAAACCTTTAATAAACTGGGGATTTCACTTGACGAACAAAAGAAACTCGCCGGGGTTGCTGTGGATATCGTGATGGACTCTGTTTCAGTAGCGACGACATTTAAGGAGACCTTGGCCGAAAAAGGCATTATCTTTTGTTCCATATCGGAGGCCATTAGAGAATACCCCGATTTGGTCAAACAGTACATTGGTAGTGTTGTCCCCCAAAAAGATAATTACTATGCGGCCTTGAATAGTGCGGTATTTAGTGATGGGTCATTTTGTTACATCCCAAAAGGGGTTCGTTGTCCTATGGAGCTTTCCACGTACTTTAGAATCAATCAGGCCGGGACAGGACAGTTTGAACGCACCTTGGTCATCGCAGACCAAGACAGTTATGTGAGTTATCTCGAAGGGTGTACCGCGCCCACACGTGATGAAAATCAATTACACGCCGCCGTTGTAGAGTTGATTGCTTTAGATGGTGCAGAAATTAAATACTCTACCGTTCAAAACTGGTTTCCAGGGGATAAAAACGGCAAAGGGGGGGTGTATAACTTTGTTACTAAGCGTGGAATTTGTGAAACAGGGGCCAAAATTTCTTGGACTCAGGTGGAAACAGGAAGCGCCGTGACCTGGAAGTACCCCAGTTGTATTTTAAAAGGAGACCACTCCATTGGAGAGTTCTATTCTATCGCGGTAACCAACAATCACCAACAAGCCGATACGGGAACAAAAATGGTTCATTTGGGCAAAAATACCCGCAGTACGATCATTTCAAAAGGAATCTCTGCCGGTAAATCCCAAAATAGCTATAGAGGATTGGTCAAGATTAGTCCAAGGGCAACCAATGCCCGTAATTTTTCACAGTGTGACTCACTGCTCATGGGTAACCTCTGCGGGGCGCATACCTTCCCTTACATCGAGG
This sequence comes from Flavobacteriaceae bacterium UBA2000, assembly GCA_002335345.1. GTDB lineage: Bacteria > Bacteroidota > Bacteroidia > Flavobacteriales > Flavobacteriaceae > BACL21. Next base: position 923 of record DDCS01000027.1, read on the forward strand.
TGAACAACAAAACAGCCCAGGTTGAGCACGAAGCCACGACCAGTAAAATTGGTGAGGATCAAATCTTCTACTGTAACCAACGTGGTATCGACACCGAAAAAGCCATAGCGCTAATTGTCAATGGCTTTAGCAAGGAGGTGCTCAATAAACTGCCTATGGAATTTGCAGTCGAAGCCCAAAAGCTTTTAGAAATAAGCCTTGAAGGCTCTGTAGGATAAATAAAGACTATAAACCATTTAATCATGAATACAAAAATCGCTCTAGGAATCGCGCTTTGTGCCACCATTTTAGCCACAAGTTGTCAAGATAAAACTTCAAAAAAAGTAAAGCAAGCAGGTGCAGTCACTGAAAATGTTGGCGCTAATATCGCTGGTGAATACTATTATTCTCCTGAAGGTGCTGTATTAAAAGGAGCCTCATTTATTTATGCCGTCGCGATGGACGATATGGCAAAAGAATTAGGTGATCGTGTTGCCGAGGTAAAAAACGACGTCTATGACATGGTCCCGGTAATGGTGCGTGGTATCGTTACGCGAAACCCAGCGCTTGATCAGGGCCAAGAAGTATGGGAACAAATCATCACCATAAAAGAAATCGTTAGCGTAGGGGATCAACCTGCGAAAGTTGATATAAAAATTCAAGATCAAAAAAAGACTGATGTTAGCAATTAAAAACCTCCACGCTGGCGTGGAAGAAAAAGAGATACTCAAGGGCATTAACCTGGAGGTTAACCCTGGTGAAATTCATGCGATTATGGGCCCAAATGGTGCTGGAAAAAGCACCTTCGCCTCAATTATTGCAGGCAAGGAAGACTTTGAAGTTTCTCAAGGCCAAATTTTACTTGAAGGAGAGGATCTTGCGGACTTAGCGCCAGAGGAGCGCGCCCACAAAGGGGTGTTTTTATCCTTTCAATATCCCGTTGAAATTCCTGGGGTTACGGTGACCAATTTCATCAAAACCGCCATCAACGAGACGCGAAAAGCCCAAGGCTTGGAGGACATGCCCGCAGGGGAGATGCTCAAGAAAATCAAAGACGTTGCTGAGCTTTTAGATATCGACCGAAAATTCTTGTCGCGTTCGTTAAACGAAGGCTTTTCTGGTGGAGAAAAGAAACGCAACGAAATTTTTCAAATGGCCATGCTCGATCCAAAATTGGCCATTTTGGATGAAACAGATTCTGGGCTGGATATTGACGCGCTGAAAATTGTGGCCAATGGTGTCAATAAATTGCGCAGTAAAGACAATGCGGTAATTGTGATCACCCACTATCAGAGACTTTTAGATTATATCGTGCCTGATTTTGTCCATGTACTTATGGATGGAAAAATCGTGAAATCGGGTACAAAAGAATTAGCCCTAGAGCTAGAGTCGAAAGGTTACGATTGGATTAAAGAAGAACTCAATTAAACTTATGGAACTTAAAGAAAAGTTTATTTCCTCCTTCTTGGCTGTAGACGATTTTATCGACAGCCATGGACCGATTTACGATATTCGCAATACGGCCATAAAATCTTTTGAAGAAAAAGGGTTTCCAACCAAAAAGTCTGAAGCCTGGAAATACACCGCACTGAATAGTCTTTTAAAAAACGAACTCAGTATATTCCCAAAGCAGGAAAATGCCGTAGAACTTAAAGACGTGCGCAAGTATTTTTTGCACGACATTGACACCTATAAAGTTGTTTTTGTCGATGGGAAGTACAGCTCTTTTTTATCTCAAACCACTCATGACGGTGTGGACATCTGTTTACTTTCAGCAGCGCTGAGTAAAGACAAGTACCTCCCCGTCATTGAAAATTACTTTAATAAAGTGGCCCCTAATGACGGAATGAGTAGCCTCAATACGGCTTTTGCGCGTGAAGGTGCTTATTTGTACATCCCAAAACACAAAGAAGTTGAAAAACCCGTTGAAATCATAAACTTTTACACGGGGGTCGAAACAGACTTAATGTTACAACCAAGAAACTTAATCGTGGTTGAAGAAAATGCGCATGTCCAGATTATTGAGCGCCATCAATCCTTATCGTCTAATGCCGTTTTGACGAATTCAGTGACCGAGATCTTCGTTGGGGCGCGTGCTCATGTGGATTATTATAAAATCCAAAACGATCAAAAGGAAGCCTCGTTAATTGACAACACATATATCAAGCAGGAGCGGGACTCTATAGCCTCGGTACACACTTTTTCTTTTGGGGGTAAATTGACGAGAAATAATTTGAATTTCTATCAGCACGGAGAACATGCGTCATCGGTAATGAATGGCATTACCCTAATTGAGGACACCCAACATGTCGACCATAACACACTGGTGCATCATATTGCACCGAACTGCACGAGCCACCAAGACTATAAGGGGGTATTTAACGATCGTGCGGTTGGGGTATTTAATGGAAAAATATATGTTGAAAAAGAAGCACAAAAGCTAGATGCTTTTCAGCAAAACAACAATATTTTAATCAGCGATAAGGCGACCATTAACGCCAAACCTCAGCTTGAGATTTTTGCTGATGATGTAAAATGTTCTCATGGATGTACCATCGGCCAGCTCGATCAAGACGCTTTGTTCTATATGCGTGCTCGCGGAATCGCTGAAAAAGAGGCTAAAGCCCTTTTGATGTATGCTTTTGCGAACAATGTCTTAGAAAGTGTGCGCATTCCTGAACTCAAAAAGAGAATTAATAAACTCATTGCACTAAAAATGAATGTGCAAATTGGTTTTGACCTTTAATCGCTATGGGCTTCGCAATTGACAAAATAAGAGCCGATTTCCCCATCTTGCTCCGGCAAGTGCACAATAAGCCTTTGATTTATTTTGACAATGCAGCCACCAGTCAAAAACCCCAGCAGGTCATTGATGCCTTAGTGCATTATTACACCTATCAAAATGCCAATATTCACCGCGGGGTCCATGCGCTTTCTCAAGAGGCGACCGATGCTTATGAGCGTGCGCGCGATTTGGTAAAAACCTTTTTCAATGCCCGTCTGCGCGAAGAAATTATTTTTACTGCGGGCACCACGCACAGCATCAATCTAGTGGCCCATGGTTTTCGCAGTTGGCTCCAGCCAAAGGATGAAATCATCGTGGGTCAAGCAGAACACCATTCAAATATTGTTCCGTGGCAAATGGCTTGCGCCCTTACTGGTGCCGTATTGAAAGTGCTGCCCATAGACGAAAATGGACAGCTTCAACTCGAGACGCTAAAGAGTTTACTCGGACCGCAGACCAAATTAGTGGTCGTAAATCATGTTTCAAATGCATTGGGAACCATTAATCCCATTGAAACCATTATCGAAATGGCCCATGGTCACGGGGTCCAAGTTCTGGTGGATGGCGCCCAAGCCAGCAGCCATATTTCGGTAGACGTCCAGGCCCTAGATGTGGATTATTATATAACCTCGGCGCATAAAATGTGTGGCCCAACTGGTGTGGGGATGCTCTATGGTAAAAAAGAGCTGCTCGAGGCACTGCCCCCTTATCAAGGTGGAGGCGAAATGATCAAAGAAGTCTACTTTGAAGGCACGACTTATGCGGGACTCCCTCATAAATTTGAAGCGGGGACGCCCAATATTGCCGGTGGCATTGGTTTTGGAGCCGCTATTGAATACCTCAATACGATTGGCCTTGAGGAAATTGCCGCCTACGAACACGAACTTTTAATGCACGCGACTCAGGGGTTAAAGCAAATTGAAGGGCTTAAGATTTACGGGGATATCACACACAAAACAGCCGTAGTTTCATTCAATATTGGTCAGTTACACCCTTACGACGTGGGCACCTTACTCGATCGAATGGGCATTGCCGTGCGCACGGGACAACATTGCACTCAACCCGTAATGGATTTTTATGGGATCCCAGGAACGGTACGGGCTTCTTTTGCGTTTTACAATACAAAAGAAGAAATTGATATAATGATCAAAGGGGTACAAAGGGCCGTTAATATGCTTCAATAATTTTAAAAATATGCGTGGACTTCATTTTACAACTCGACTTGATTCTCTAAACACCATGTTGTTTGGCGCTTTTATAGTTATCGGGCTCATGGGAAGCTGCGGGGGCTCAAAAACACTTAAAGAATCCCAAATTCCAGCACCGTCGGGTCTTTATCACGTGATCGCAATCGAAGAAATGTCCCTTTCAGAAACACAACCGACCCTGAATTTTGATTTAGAACAAAATCGTCTCACTGGAAATGCGGGCTGCAATCAGTTTGGTGGCCGTTTGACCCTGCGTCAAGAAAACATCTCTTTAGACTCACTGATGGCCACCAAAATGTACTGTAGTGATGCCGTTATGGCCATTGAATACAAATTTTTGAGACATATTGGGCGCCCGATGCAGTGGACTCAAAATGGCGATACTTTATCTTTGTCCGCTGATGAATCTCCTTACATCATGATCGCTGTAAAAACCAAGGATCAATGATTATAGAAGCGCAACAAGAAATAATTGAAGAGTTTGCCCTGTTTGACGACTGGATGGATAAGTATGAACATCTCATTGGTCTAGGAAAAACGCTCCCCTTGATCGACCCGCAATTCAAAACGGACCAATACATCATCAAAGGCTGTCAAAGCAAAGTTTGGCTTAGAGCAGAACAACAAGACGGTCGGGTTTATTTTTGGGCCGATAGTGATGCCATTATCACCAAAGGCATTGTCAGCGTTCTGATTCGTGCATTTTCTGGACTATCCGCCCAAGATATTGTAAACGCCCCAACTGATTTTATTAAAGAAATCGGCCTGAACGATCACCTATCTCCCACGCGAGCGAATGGACTGGTTTCGATGATTAAACAAATGAAGCTATACGCAACGGCATTTGCCGCTCAAAACAACGCATAAATTATGAGCCAAGAAGTATTGAATACCGAAGAATTAGGCGAGAAAATTGTCAAAGTACTCAAGACCATTTTTGACCCAGAGATTCCTGTTGATATTTATGAATTGGGACTCATTTATGACGTCATGGTCAATGAGGATGCCGAGGTCAAGATTCTCATGACCCTGACCACCCCAAACTGTCCTGTTGCAGAAACACTTCCTCTTGAGGTCGAAGAGAAAATAAAAAGTATTGCTCTGGTCAAAGACGCCGAAGTAGAAATCACTTTTGACCCCCCTTGGAGCCAAGAACTCATG